>CAYQBW010000531.1:0-2764 GCA_964415725.1 uncultured Planctomycetia bacterium | reverse complement strand
CGGGCCGGCGTTCGCCTGCGTCGCCTCCGGCGACGCAGGCTCCGGCGGCCCCTACTGGAGGATGGAGGAGAGCTTTTCCCGGCGGGTCGGGTCCCCGGCCCGCGAAGGAGGTCTCCTGAGAAGGGGCAGAAAAACCTCCCGGAACCTTCCCAGGAAACGGGCCACCGCCTTTCCCGTGGCTCCCTCCAGGGATGGCCCGTCCTTGGAGAGAAACCAGGTCCAGAGTTCCTCCGGGTCCGCGGCGCAGCGAAATCCCACGGTGGACGCCCACTCCTCCCACCCTTTCCTGGGAGAGACCCGCCCCGGGATGGTGTGCCCCACCCGCTCCATGCGGGAGGCGTAACTCCACCCCACCCAGGCCCAGGGCCTTTGCAGGGCCTCCCACTCCCTCCGGCCCAAGGGCGCAAGCACCGGGAAGAGGCCGGCCCACCAGGAAGGGACCCGCCCGGGAAAGGCCAGGAGGCAGGCCTCCAGGGAAAACCGCAGGGCCAGGTTCTCCTCCGGCCGCTCCCCGGGGGAGGTCCCCTCCCCCAGGGAGGAAGGATAGGAAGGAGGAAGGCGGACCCATTCGGCCACGTTCCCGACCAGGTCGTAGATCCGCGTACCCCGGGTGGCCCCAAGCTCGAAGGTTCCCACGTTGGCCGGCCGGCCCAGCCCCAGTTCCGCCGTGTTGCACTTGAGCTCGTCCCAGTGGGCCCGGTCGAATTCCTCGCCCCAGGGAAAAGACTCCTTCTTTCCTCCCCGGATCCCCACGGCCCACTCCCACTCCTTCAAACGGGGCAACCGCATTCCTCTCCACCGGGCGAAAGCGAGGGCCTGGGACGGGGAAACCCTGGTGACAGGCCAGTCCTCCTGGGCGGGCGAGGGCCGGGCGCCCTTCCACTCCTTCCGGAGCTGAGGAGGCGGGCCCGCCCCCAGGGCGGAGAGGTAGGAGGCGAACTGCCCGCGGGTCACCTCGAAACGGTCCATGAAAAAGGGGTTCTCCATGCCCTCCGTTCCTCCCACGAAGGCAAGGAGGCCCAGTCCCTCCACCCGGGGGTCGACCCGTTCCGGAGGTGAAGAAGTCCCTTTACCGCAGGAGGCAAGGGGGAGGCAGAAGAGGAGCAGGAGAGCTTCCACCAAAAGGGGCCGCCCCCCCCCGGGAGAGCGACCCGCCTTCGGAACCCGCCGGCTCAAGGAAAACCTATTGCTTTCCAAGAATGAGAATCTCCACCCTCCGGTTCCGGCGCTTGGCCTCGGGAGTGTTCCCTTTCACCCTGGGACGGAATTCTCCGTACCCGGCCACCTCCATCCTGCTTCGCGGCACCCCGCATTTCGCCAGGAACTCCGCCACAGAGACGGCCCGGTTGGCGCTGAGGTCCAGGTTGCTCCGCCAGTGGCTCTTGCGGATGGGATCGGTGTCCGTGTGGCCGGCGACCCGCACCCGGAACCGCTCCCTCTTGAGCATCTCCGCCACCCGCCTCAGGGTCCTCTTCCCTTCGGCGGAGAGATCGGCCTTGCCCGAGGCGAAAAGGACCTCTCCCTGGATAGAGAGCTTGACCCCTTCTTTGCCCTGGAGAACTTCCACGTTGGGGCCCAGCCCCCCCATGGAGCCCAGGCTCTTCTTGAGGCGGGCCACCAGGGCGTCCAGCTCGGCCTTTCGGGCCTGGAGGGCCTTGGCGTCTCCCAGGCGGGCCAAGGCGTCGTCCAGTTTCCTCTTGAGCTGGTTCCGGTCCTGCTCCACCTCCTGGATGTAGCGCTTGCTCTCTTCCAGGGCCTTCTCTGTGTTCCGGAGGGCGTTGTACGTGCGCAAGTAGGAATCCCGGCTCACGCAGGAAGACATGAGGCCCCACACCGGCAGGGCCAGCGCCAGGAGCCGGAGCGATCTCATCCACATGGGTCTCCTCCCTCTGCCGGCCCCGGGTCCCCCCGGGGCCGGCCTGCCTCATTTACTTGAACATGTTCGCCAGGAAGCTGGTCAGGTCGTTGGTCTGGGCCTTCATGGCCGCCATGACGGCCAGGATCCCGTAGAACATGATCACCGCCGTGGCGATGATCAGGACCCGCTCCCAGTTGGATTCCTCGTTGGCGGGAGCCGTCTCTTCCCTGCGGGCCCGGGCCCGGGCGGGACGAGCGGCGGCGCGGCGGGCGGGCCGCTCGGGCCGGGTCTTCTTGGGCTCGGAAGGCAGCTCGATGTCTTCCTCCAGCACTTCGGGCTCCGCCTCGAGGAGAGTGTCCTCCTCGGAAATCTCCGCCGTGGCCATGCCCTCGTCCAGGCCTTCCTCGTCCACGAAGAGAAGCTCCTCGCTCACCTCTTCGCCCTTGGTCTTCGCCAGCTTCTCCACCTCTTCCTTGCGGAACTTGATGGATTCGCCGTCACGAATCCCCCGGATCTGGCCCTCGGACATGAGCTTCTTGAGCTCGGCGCTCCGGAGGTTCAGCTCCTTGAGGGCGTCTTCGAATGAAATGTAGTCTTGTGACACGGTTGCCTCCTGAGGGTAGATCTCGTTTTCGTCTCCCATTGGCTGGGCCGGGGAAAAGGGCTCAGTCCCCTCCCGGGCCCTTGGCCCCCTTCACGGAAGAGGACCCGCCTGGGAGAAGACCCTTCTTTTGAAAGATAGCCCGTAATTGCTCGTAAGACACTTCCGAATCATCGTTGTAGGACTCGGTTTGCAGGTCAAGGTCGATCTTCCGTGCCCCAACCCAGACCACTCGCCGGGAACTCCTGGCCCCGCCCCGGCCTTCGTAGACCGAGAGGACCTTCGCCTTTGTATCGATCACGTAC
>CAYQBW010000530.1:0-2766 GCA_964415725.1 uncultured Planctomycetia bacterium | reverse complement strand
GATCCGGGAGACGGCCCGCAGATTGGAGGAGGCCTCTCCTTCGGGACCGCCCCCCAGGCCGGGCCACTCCCCGCGCCTGGAGGCCCTCCTCCTGGAGCTGCGGGAGTTCCTGGTGGAGCGGTTCTACCGCCACCCCCGTGTCCTCCAAGCCATGGACCGGGCCGCCCTTGCCGTGGAGAGGCTCTTCCGGGAGTTCCTGGCCGACCCGGGCAAGCTCCCGCCGGAATACCGGAAAAGAATGGAAAGGGATTCCCCCGAACGGACGGTCTGCGATTACCTGGCGGGAATGACGGACCGCTGGTTCGCGGCCCGGGCGGGCCTGGATCCGGAGACCTTCAGGGCCCGGTAGAGCCCTCCGGCCCGGGCCCCTCCAGGACCTGGTTCACGAAGTTGATGAAGATCTCCACCACCCGGTCCAGCTCCTTGTTGGAGTGCTTGAAAGGATGCTCTCCACCGAAACCGTGGCCCACCTTCTCCATCAGCACCAGGCGGGTCCGGTCTTTCCGGCTCCAGTGGTAGAGGGATTCCGACTCCTTCACAGAGACTTCCAGGTCCTCCTCCCCGTGCATGAAGACCAGGGGGACTTCCAGGGCCTGGACCACCCGCTGGAGGGAGAGAGCCTCCTGGTTCCTCTCCACCTCTTCCATGAATTCCCGGGAGAGGCGCACCTTTTGCCCCGACAGAGGAGCCTCCACCTCGACGAAGCCCTTTTGCTCCATCTCCTCCCGGTTCCCCGGGGAAAAGCGGAGAAGGGTGGAGAGAGCGGACATGCAGAGCACCCCCCGGACCTTGGGATTGCCCTCGGCGGCCAGCAACGCCAGGGCCGCCCCCTTCCCGTGGCCGGCGAGAAAGATCCTGGAGGGATCGATCCTCTCCGCCCCGGGCAAGTCCCCCTTTTCCAAGGCATCCAGGATCCTTTCTATGTCGGCAAGCTCCTTTCGAGGGGTATACCGGGCCAGCTGGTCGGGCTCGGCTACCAGCGCGCCCTCGCCGCGAAACCCGGAGAGGGATGGGTTGTAGATGAGAAAAGGATGGACGGCGCCGACCTGGGAGGCCAGGAAGGGATAGAATCCCCAGGTCCTGGGAAGAAGCAGGTCCGGGCTGAACACGACAAGGGGCAGCTTCTCCTCCCGGGGAGGAGGGAGATAGATCTCCCCTTCCAGGCGGGGAAGCCCCCGGCCCGGCGGGAGGGTCCACGTGCGTCCCTCGGGTTGGGTCACCCTGTTCCTCCGAAAAACTCGCCCGCCGTCTCTCCCGGGAAAGAAGAAAGGCTAACCTCCGGCCTGGCGCAGGCACAAGGGAAGAGTATCCTCCCAGGAAAACGAACCCACTTCCATGCCGGAGGAAGACGACTTGGGACTCCTGGACGACACCCGGTTTTCGGACGAACGCCTCGCCCGGCTCGAGGCGAAACTGGGCTACCGCTTCCGGGACAGGAACCTGCTCGCCCTGGCCTTGTGCCACTCTTCGTCCCGCCAGAAGGGCCTTCCCTCCAACCAGCGCCTGGAGTTTCTGGGAGACGCCATCCTGGGTTTCCTGGTTTCCCTCTACCTCTACGAAGCCAGGCCTCGGCTCCCGGAAGGGGAGCTGACCCGCCTCCGGGCCCGGGCGGTCTCTGGGCCGGCCCTCCACAAAGCGGCCCGGGAACTGGACCTGGAGGAGTTCATCGCCGTAGGGAAAGGCCTGGAGAACAGGGGGCCCCTTCCGGCCGGGGTGCTGGCGGACACCATGGAAGCCTTGGTGGCGGCGGTCTTCCTCGACGGGGGAACGGACCATGCCTGGGCCTTCGTGGTGCGCCACTTCTTCCGGTTCCTCACCGGCGGGGAAGGCTCTTCCCCGGGGGGGGAGAACTACAAGTCCCACCTCCAGATCCTGGCCCAGAAGAAGGGCCAGGGGATCCCTTCCTACCGGACCGTCCACGAAGAGGGGCCTCCCCACGCCCGGTCCTTCGCCGTAGAGGTGGAAGTGGGAGGAAGGTCCTTCGGACCCGCCCTGGGAAGAACCATCAAGGAGGCCGAGCAAGGAGCGGCCCGGATGGCCCTGGAAATCCTGGAGAGAGAGGAAGGGGAAAGAAAAGGGCATGGACCCCGTTCTTCCCAGGATTCTTGAACTTCCCAAGTTCCTAGAGCTGGGAAAACTCCTTCCCGGCCTGCCCCCGGGGAAGCCTCTTTCCCTGGGAGGCCTCTGGGGAGCCTCCCTCTCGCTGGCCCTGGGAGCCCTCTCCCGGCGGGAGCCCCTGGCCGTCCTGGCGCCCGACGACGAAGCGGCCCAGGATCTCCAGGAAGACCTGGAACTCTTCGGGATCCCCCCCGAAGAGATGACCCTTTTCCCCACGCTGGACCTGGACCAGGAGGGCGAGCCCGACCCGGTGACCTTCCGGGAGAGGTGGATCGCCCTGGAAGAGATCCGGCGGGGCGTTTCTCTCATGATCCTTCCCCTTCCCGCCCTGGCCCAGCCCCTTCCCTCGCCGGCCTTCCTCGAAAGACACCGGGTCCTGCTCCAGACAGGCCGGCCCCTGGACCTGGAAGAACTCCTTTCCCGGGCGGTGCGCGCCGGGTTCCAGCGGGTCCCCCTGGTGGCGGCCCCGGGGGAAGTGAGCCTGAGAGGGGACATCCTGGACCTCTTCCCTTACGCCGCCAAGTATCCCACGCGGGTGGAGGTCCTGGACGGGGAGGTGGAGTCCCTGCGGCTCTTCGACCCCGAGACCCAGCGCTCCCTCAAGACCCTGACCTCCCGGGAGGTCCTCCTCCTTCCCGGGGGAGGGGG
>CAYQBW010000529.1:0-2773 GCA_964415725.1 uncultured Planctomycetia bacterium | reverse complement strand
GGTGGAGGCCACGAGGATGCAGTCAAGGTCGTTCGGGGCCAGGCCCGACCTCTCCAGGGCCGCCTTGGAAGCCTCCACGGCGAGATAGGCGGGGGGCTCTTCCTCGCTGGCGAAATGCCTCTGCCGGATCCCCGTCCTCTGCCGGATCCATTCGTCGCTGGTGTCGACGAATTTCGACAGGTCGTCGTTGGTGACCACCTTCCGGGGAAGATGGGAACCGACCCCCGCAATGCCTACTTTTCGCAATTGGGCCATTCGCATGGACCTCCAAATCCGCCCTTGAGGTATGGTTCGCTTCAGCGGTCCGCGGGGATCTCCCCCCGGCCGCCTTCCCTCCGCTCGAGAATCGCCTTGCTGATCTTGTCGTTCAGTCCGCTCTCCACGGCCTTGCGGGCGAGCCCGAGGGCGTTGGCGATGGCCTTCGGATCGGAATGCCCGTGGCAGATCACGCAGGTCCCGTCGACCCCCAGGAGAAGGGCGCCCCCGTATTCGCTGTAATCCATCCGCTTGCGGATCTTCTCGACCACCTTCCCCGTAACGCCGGGATCGATCCCCGCGGCCTGCAGCTCGCGGTAGAAGACCCGGAGAAGGTGTTCCGAGAGCCCCTCCCCCACCTTGAGGATCACGTTCCCGACGAAACCCTCGCAGACGATGATCTCGCAGGCCCCGGAAAACAGGTCCCGTCCCTCCACGTTCCCGACGAAATTCAACCCGGATTCCCGGAAGATGGCGTAGGTCTCCTTGATGAGCCGGTTCCCTTTCTCGTCCTCGGAACCGATATTCATCAACCCCACCCTCGGATCCTTGGCCCCGTAAGCGATCGTGGACAGGAAAGAACCCATGTACCCGTAATTCAGGAGATCCGCAGGAGTGCAATTGATGTTCGCCCCCACGTCGATGATCGTGACGGGCGTGTCCTTCTCTCCCTCGAAGGTGACGGCGATCCCCGGCCTCCGGACGCCCGGAAGGGTCTTCCAGAGCCGCACAGAGGCGGCCACGGCGGCGCCGGTGTTCCCGGCGGAGACCATGGCGGAGGCGGCTTTCTGTTTGACCGCCATGGCGGCCACGAGCACCGAGGAGTCCCGTTTCTTCCGGAGGGCCTCGGCCGGGCTCTCGCCCATCCCCACGACCTGGGTGGCGGGCTGGATCCGGAAAGAATCGGGGGGAGCCCCGGCTTTTTCCAGTTCCGCCTCCACCGCCTGGGGAAGCCCCACGAGGAGAAGGTTCTCCCGGGCCACCTGTCCCTGCTCCACGGCCAGGAGCGCCCCCCGAACCGTGGCCTCCGGGGCGCGGTCGCCGCCCATCACGTCCAGAGCGATCTTCATGGGAAACCGCCGCCGGGGAAAGGTCAGAACTCCTCTTTGAGGAGAACCTTGCGGTCCCTGTAATACCCGCAGTTCTCGCACACCCTGTGGGGAAGCCCCTCGGCTCCGCACCGGGGACACCGCGTGAGGGGAGCCGCCTCCAGGAACTGGTGGGTCTTCCTCTTCCGGTGCCGGGCCTTGCTACTCCGTCTCTTGGGATGGGCCATAGCTTTTCGTTCTGTCCATTCCTGGTGTCTAGGGTCGGACCCTGCCTCCTCCACCGGGCCGGTCCGGATGGAAAGGGCGGCATTCTAGGCCCAAGACCGGACGTGTCAACCGGGATTTTCCCTGGAATATGAGGAAAGGTTCGTTCCGGAAGCCCGGGGCGGCAGGCAGGCCCGGACTCCGGCCCAGGACCTTCACCGGGTCTGGAGAGGCCGGGTCACACCCCCAGGCGCTCCTCCAGTTCCCGGCCCGCCTCTTCCAGGGCCTCCTCCACCCGGGCCGCATCCTTTCCCTGGCCCTGGGCGAAGCCGGGCTTCCCTCCCCCGCCTCCTCCCAGGGTCCTGGCGGCCCGGGAAAGAAGCTTGCCCGCGTGGACCCCTTTCTCCAGGGCTTTCCCGGCGGCCACGGCCAGGAGGAAAACCCTCCCCCCCGGCCCGGGGGAGGCAAGAAGGGCCGCCAGGTCTTTGTGCCTTTCCTTGAGCTTGTCCGCCAGGCCCGCCAGCTCCTCCATCCCCAGGCCCTCTTTCTTCCAGAGAAAGACCCGGACTCCCCCCACTTCCCGACCGGTCCCTTCCAGTGCCGGGAGGTGATCCATGGCCTGGGAAGAACGAGCCTTCTCGAGCTCCCTTTTCAGGCGGGAGACCTCCTCCAGGACCAGTTTCACCCTCTCCTCCAGGCCCGCCACGGGGCACTTGAGGAGACCAGCGAGCCTCTCCAGGAGGGCTTCCCGGGAACGGGACCATTCGATGGCGCCCTCCCCCGTGACGGCCTCGATCCTGCGGGTTCCCGCCGAGACCGAGGACTCGGAGAGAATGATCAGTCTTCCCAGGGCGCCCGTGTTCCGGGCGTGGGTCCCCCCGCAGAGTTCCCGGGAAAACTCCCCGATGGAGATGGTCCGGACCTGGTCGCCGTACTTCTCCCCGAAAAGGGCCATGTAGCCCTGCTGCCGGGCCTCTTCCAGGGGCATGACCCGGGCGATCACGTCCAGGGCCCGGAGAATCCGGGCGTTCACCAGGTCCTCCACGGCCCGGATCTGCTCGGGGGTGAGCCTCCGACCCCAGGTAAAATCGAACCGCAATTTTTCCGGGCCCACCAGGGAACCCGCCTGGTGAACCTCCTCCCCCAGGACCTTCCGCAAAGCCGCGTGGAGAAGGTGGGTGGCCGTGTGGTTTCTTTCGGTGGCCCTCCTGGCCCGGGCGTCGATCTCGAGCAGGATCTCCCGGCCCACCCGGATCGTCCCCTTC
>CAYQBW010000528.1:0-2787 GCA_964415725.1 uncultured Planctomycetia bacterium | reverse complement strand
GGATGAAGGTGGTGGGCGTGGCGGCCGGCGGGAACCGGGAGGTTCTCCGGGAGGCGGACCTGGTGGTATCCTCCTTGGAGGAGTTGTCCCCCCGGGTTTTCGAGGAACTTCTGGAGGTCCCATGGGAGACCTGAGAGATCAGCTCAAAAAGGCGGGCCTGCTTGGGAAGAAGGACCTGAAGCGCCTGGCCCACGAAGAACGGGTGAAGCGCAAGAAGGAGGGCCGGGACGCCCTGGAGCGGGAGAAAGCCAAGGCCCGCGAGGCCTTCCGCAAAAAGCAGGAGGAAAAGGCCGCCCGGGACCGGGCCCTGCAGGAAAAGCGGAACCAGGTCCTCCGCAAGAAGGAGGAAGTGGCCCGCCTCAAGGCCCTGGTGGAGAGCCGGAAGGTTGTGGACCGGGGGCGGGAGCGGAAGTTTTTCTTCGTCGACCGGGCCGGCTGGGTGCCTTACCTGGAGATGGGCCAGGACACGGCCCGGCTGCTCGAGGCGGGAAACCTGGGCATCGTGGAGCTTCCCTGGGAGCGCCAGGGAGTCTTCGCCCTGGTCCCGCGGGAAGTGGCCCTCCAGATCAAGGCCCTGGACCCGGAGTGCCTTCTCTTTCTGGCGGGGGAGAGACGATAGGAAACACTGGATTACGTCCTCCCGTCTTTGCCCGCTCCCCCGGGTTCAGTATTCCAGGGCGGCCCGGATCCTTCCTCCCCCGGGAAGAACCAGCGCCGCGTATGTGGAAGCGCCGGCTTCCTCCCGGGTGAAAGGGACCTCCTTTTCTTCCAGGAAGGCCCGGGCCGGGTCTTCTCCCCGGGGCAGGAGGAAGCGGAGCGTTCCGCCCGCCGGGGATTCCACCTCCAGCTCCATCCGCCGGCGCCGCCGGTTCCAGGCGAAGGTGTAGGAAACCCGCGCGCCGCTCGCCGCGTAGCCGGCCTCCACGCGGGCCTCTTCGACGCCCGCGGCGACCCACCGGGGGCTCAACCTGAGGCCCTGGAAGAGCTTGTTTTGGTCCGCCACTCCGCACAGCCCTTCCACGAAAGCCCAGAGCATGGCCGAGGATCCCCACCCGTCGGTGGGGGTCGCCTCGGGGCTGGTGGAATCCTCCTCCCGGCCGGGGCGCCCGTCGGGGAAATACCAGAGGAAGGTTTCCCCCGTGGCCGCGATCATCTCTGAATATTTTTTCAGAATCGATACGCCATACTCCTCCATCCCGTTTTCCAAGGCCGCCCGGGCCAGCTCCCCGCCCACCAGCGGGAGGATTCCGCCGTTGACGTAGGCCCCGGGAACGAGTTTTTCCTCCCCGAAAAAGCCCGCCGGGAAGGGGGGATCCAGGGAGAACCAGCCGGCGAAGGCGCCGCTTCGCCTTTCGCGTCCCCTGTATTCGGCCAGGATGGCCCGGGCCTGGGCGGGGCCGGCGGCGCCCCGGTTGATCGCCATGGGATTGGAGAGGGAGAGCTGGGCCTCGGTGTCCACTCCTTTGGGGCGGAACCCGTCGATGGGGGTCCAGTGGGAATAGAACCGGCCGTTCCAGCAGACCCGGCCGGTCCGCTCCTTCAGCCCGGCGGCCTCTTCCTCCCAGCGGGCCGCCCGGTCCACTTCGCCCAGGGCCCTCCACATCCTTCCCAGGAGGCGGCAGGCCTCGAAGAGCCCGGTGTTGTCGCCGTGGAAGATCCCCCACCTTGTATGTTCGTCGACCCGGAAATGAAGCCAGTCCCGGCCGGGCGGGGGGAGGGTGAAGTCCCAGGTGTCGATGGTGAGGGCCCGCTTGACGAGCCTTCTATTGGGATCCCAGCGCCAGGGGTGGCTCATGGTGTAGGCCAGGGCCTCTTCGGCGGCGGGAAGGAGTCGGCCCGCCCAATCGTCGTCCCCGCAGGCCTGCCAGGCCAGGAAGAGAGCCTTGACGAGGCGGAATTCCACGTCCGCCTCCACGGGGACCCGGACGAAGCGGTCCCAGTTTTCCCGGCCGTCGGCGGGGCTCACGAAGTCCAGGACCGTCCCGGTGGGAAGCCTGTGGCGGGCGAAGAACTCCACGGCGCTTTTCAACTCCCCGTCGAAATAGCGGGCGCCCCTCAGGATGTCCGAGTGGTCCCGGATCCAGAGCCCCGGGTCGTCGGGGCTGCGGTAGCCGTGGACCTTTTGGCCGTCCACCACCAGGTCCACCCGGTCCTTTTCCAGGAAGTCGGCCACCCGGCCGGGGAAGCCGTCGAAGACGGGTTCCCCTGTCTCCACGCGCAGGAATCTGGTCATCACGGAAGGATCATGAAAAAAAATCCCGGCAAAACAACCCCGCAAGGAAAGGTAGGGGCCGCCGGAGCCTGCGCCGCCGGAGGCGGTGCAGGCGAACGTCGGCCCGGGATGGATCCGGGGGTAAGGAATCATCCCCCTTCCTGGGGAATCGCGGGACGACCGTCGGGCCGGCGCGATGCGCCGTCCCTCGGGCGTCCCCTACAGGGTCCCATACGTTCCGGCGTGGGCGTAGGGGCCGCCGGAGCCTGCGCCGCCGGAGGCGGTGCAGGCGAACGTCGGCCCGGGATGGATCCGGGGGTAAGGAATCATCCCCCTTCCTGGGGAATCGCGGGACGACCGTCGGGCCGGCGCGATGCGCCGTCCCTCGGGCGTCCCCTACAGGGTCCCATACGTTCCGGCGTGGGCGTAGGGGCCGCCGGAGCCTGCGCCGCCGGAGGCGGTGCAGGCGAACGTCGGCCCGGGATGGATCCGGGGGTAAGGAATCATCCCCCTTCCTGGGGAATCGCGGGACGACCGTCGGGCCGGCGCGATGCGCCGTCCCTCGGGCGTCCCCT
>CAYQBW010000527.1:0-2799 GCA_964415725.1 uncultured Planctomycetia bacterium | reverse complement strand
CTGGGGCTCGAGCCACAAGAATGTGGCCAGTGCGCCGATGACCCCCTTGCCGCCGTTGGAGAAGGTCAGGCCCATGGGATTGGCCTTGGCGTCCTGGACCAGGAACTGGTGAAAGAAGACGCCGCCCAGGAGGACGGGCGCGTTGGGGATGGGGAGTTTGATGGTCCCGAACTTGGTGACCGGGGAGATGGAGACGGGCGTGATCTTGAGGATGGAAACATGCAGATAGCAACCCTTTGCGCCGAGAGGGGTCAGGTCGAAGGGAAGTTTCAGGCCTGCCCACGCGGTGTTGCTGGTCCCGAGAAGGTGGAAGCACAAGGGGGGAACCAAGGGAACGTAATGGATCTCTGCAGTGAAGATTTTGCCCAGGGCCGGGGGCTTGGATGCGGTCAGAAGGGGCCGGCCTCCGCCCTTGGCGCGGCCGCTGTTGACCCGGTAGATCCACTTGACCGGGGGAAGGGCGGACCAGGGGCTGTTGCCTCTCTTGCGGTAGCCCTTGACCTTGGTTCCGAGCTGGGCGATGGACGCCGGGGCGATCCTGGCCTGGGACGGTGAATCGTAAACCAGGAAGAAGGTCGTGTTCGCCGGCATCTGGACGGGCTTGAAGCTTGTGCCGTACCAGCCCAGGGTGGTTCCGATCACCATGATTCCCCGGGCGAGAATGGTCCCGGGAGCGCCCTTGGAGTCGGCGGAATAGAGCCAGGTCCTCACCCAGACTTCCTTGGAGGCCCGGGTGGCGTGCTGGAGTTCGAATCCCGTGATGGTGCAGGGCTTGGAGCCCGTCTTGGCCTCGATGGCGTATTGGTTCCCGGAAAACAGGGCGATGGCGCCGGCCTTGTAGATCGCGTTGACGGAGATGCAGGGAGCCCCGGGCTTGTCGCCCGTGCCCCGGCAGTTGATCCCGAAAATATCGTGGGATCCCGACTGGGCCCCCAGGGGAAGGGCGGCTAGTAGAAAAGCGGAAAGAATATGAAAAGCCTGTTTCATGGGTCCTCCTATCTAGGGGGAAAACGTTAGAGCGAATGATCAGCCGAAAGGTCGATTCAAGGCGGGTTGGATGAACTATTCTACCTGGTGAAGAAAAAGGGGAAAGGCCGACCTGTTTCGAGGGTTAGGCTCTTGTTCGGGGCCGGTGTCTCTTTCAGGGAATCCCCGGCCCATGGATCCTCCGACTCAACCGGGGTGGCCTGGGGGCGCGGGAGATGGAAAAGACCCCGGTATGTTGGAAAAGCGGGGAGTTCGGAGGGTGGCCGGTTGTAACCTCCTGGAAATTAAGGGGAATCGTGGGTTGCCCTGTTTTTTTGGGGTTATGGGGATGGGATTTTGGATAGGAAAGTGGTAAAAAATCTGTCCAGTTGGCCGAGGAACTGGTAAGAAAACTGCCCAGTTAGGAGGCTGGATGATCGAGATTTTGAAGGCCCTTCTCCTGGACTTCCTGGAAGAGGATGTCCCCGCGGGGGTGCCCCGGCGGCTCGACGTGGAACCGGCGCCCGGAAAAGCCGCGGTTTTCGTCGGAGTGCGGCGAAGCGGCAAATCCACCTTTTTCTTCCAGCTGATGGACCGCCTGTCGGCCCGGGGGGTTCCAAGGGAAAATATCCTATATTTGAATTTTTTCGACGACAGGCTGAGCGGCCTGGAGCGTGAAGGGTTGGGGTCCGTAACGGAAGCTTACTATTCCCTGTACCCCGAGAAAAAGAACAGGGAAAAAGTATACATCTTCTTCGACGAGGTTCAGGCGGTCCGGGGATGGGAGCCCTTTGTGGACAGGTTGATGCGGACGGAGAAATGCCAGGTCCACCTCTCGGGCTCCTCCACACGGATGCTCTCGAAAGAAATCGCTACCCAGATGAGAGGCCGGGCCTTGACCTGGGAGATCTTCCCTTTCTCTTTCAGGGAGTTCCTGGATTACAAGGGCATCGACGTTTCAAGAGGACTTTCCACCAGGAAACGCCTCCAGGTCAAGAAGGCTTTCGAGGAGTTCTGGGAGAAGGGCGGCTTTCCGGAGGTGGCCGGGATGTCTCCCCGTCTCCGGGTGATGACGCACCAGGAATATTTTCACGCCATCCTTTTCAGGGACCTGGTGGAGCGGCACGATGTTTCCCATCCCAGAGCGGTTCTCGACCTTGCGCGCCGTCTCCTGGACCAGGCGGGATCCCTCTATACTATCAACAGCCTTTTCGGATATTTGAAATCCCTGGGGCACAAGATTCCCAAGTCGGCGGTGTCGGATTACCTGGATTGGTTCGAGGACGCCTTCTTTCTTTTCAGTGTCCGGCTGTTCGACGCCTCCTGGTCCAGGAGCCGCGTGAACCCAAAGAAGGTTTATTGCGTGGACCACGCCATGGTCACTTCCGTCGGGCCCGGGATCCTGGTCAACAGGGGGCGCCTCCTTGAGAACCTGGTGTTCACCGCCCTCCGCAGGAAGACCCCCGATATCTTCTATGGAAAGACCAAGGGCGGGGGGGAGGTGGATTTCGTCGCCCTGTGGCCCAAAGGGCGGCGGAGGCTCTTCCAGGTCTGCGAGACTTTGAAGGACCAGGAGACGAGGAAGAGGGAGATTTCCTCCCTGGCCGCGGCCATGAAGGAATTGGGGACAAAGTCGGCCGTGATCGTGACCCGGTGGGAAGAGGAGGTCATCGACCTGGATGGCAAAGTCATCGAAGTTCTTCCGGCCTGGAAGTTCTTGTTAAGCCTTTGACCCGGGTTGCCCCGGAGGATTCATGGAGGTCCTGCCGCGGGGCTCCATCGCGGGACGACCGTCGGGCCGGCCTTCGGCCGTCCCTCGGGCGTCCCCTACGT
>CAYQBW010000526.1:0-2803 GCA_964415725.1 uncultured Planctomycetia bacterium | reverse complement strand
TTCCGGATCCTGGCCCTGGACCGGGAGGCGGCCCTGGCCGCCCTGGGTGCGGCGGTCCTGCTCGGGAAGCCCGTGAAGATCCTGGCCCTGCGGGGGCCCTCGAGCTGGTTCGATCTCTGGAAGCTCGGGATCGCCCTTCCCTGGAGGGGGGCCTTCGCCGGGGACATCCCGGAGATCCTGGAGGCCCTGGCCCGGCGGGGGTGCTTTCTCCGCTGGACGGGCACGGTGTTTACGGGGTTTTTGAAAGGAGTCCAGGTGGAGAAAGACCTTCCTTCCCCGGTGGAAACGGCCCGGTGGCTCGATTCGTGACACCAAAGAAAGGGGGACCTTCCCCCGGGCTTACGGGGGGAACATAATGGTAATGTTTTTCAATCCTCTCGTTTTCTTGACCCCCGTTCCTTACATCCTGGGAGAAACACCATGATTCCAAGATCCGCAATTCTCTTCGGCCTCCTGGCCCTTGCCGCCCAGGCGGTCCAGGCCCAGTCGGACGTTCTCTACTACAAGTTCGAGACCGGGGCCGGCAGGAAGGCTATCAACTTCGCAGCCGCCTCGGGCCTTGCCCCGGCCGAGGGAACCTTCAAGAGCACCTACCCGGGAGGGGCCTCCTGGGCCCAGGGCAGGTTCGGCCGGGGCGCCATGCTGGGGTCCCATTTCAATCCCAAGAACCCTGGGAATTCCTATGGTGCATATTACAACTACCTGGACACGGGCTGGATCCCCAAGTTCACCGGGAGCTTTACCGTGGCCTGGTTCATGAAGGAAAGGGCTCCCCAGGCAACGCTGGACTATATCTTTTCCGGGGTGGGTGCCTTCCGTTGCTTCACCAACGGTATTGCAGGCAAAGGCCTCTGGGTCCGGTCCTGGGGAGGCAGCCCGGCGGACTTGAAGCTCACCTACGATGTCCAGGCCGGGGCCAGGAGCAAGTGGCTCCACGTGGCACTGGTGGTGGACTGGGCTTCCAAGAAGGCCACATGGTACGTGGACGGCAAGGCCCAGGCGCCCATCAAGCTCTCGGCAGGCGCCAACGTGAACGGCACCACATCTTTCAAGATCGGCCAGCACGTCACCACGTTCTATTCCTTCAATTACGACCTGGACGAGTTCCGGTTCTCCACCAGGGCGGCCACTCCGGCCGAGATCCTGGCCTGGGCCACCAAGGACCTGGCTGCCGCCGGGAAGTACGGCAAGGGATGCGGCGGCACCCTTTCGGGCACGGGCGTCCCGGCTGTCGGGAAACCCTTCCTCCTCAACCTGACAGGACCTGCGTCCTCTCCCTTCTTTCTCTCCCTGGGCCTGAGCAGGACCAAGTTCGGCGCCTTGACCCTTCCCTTCGACCTGGGCACGGTGATTCCCGGGATGAGCGGCTGCAACTGGGAGAGCAGCATGCTCGTCATCATGACCGGCGGCCTGAACAGCTCGGGCCGGGGCAAGACGGGCCTTCCGATCCCCAACAACCCGATCTTCACGGGCGTCACCCTCTTCAACCAGGCCATGATGGTTTCGAGCGGGAACAAACTCTCCACCACCAACGGCCTGGGGGTGGCCATCGGCAACTGAGGCGGACAGGCTCCCGGGGATTCGGAATCCAGGATCCGGATTCCCTCCCGGCGGGGGCCTATTCCCCCCCGCCGGGGGCCGGGGGCTCGAGGAATTCCAGGCCGGCCCCTTCCTCTTCCTCTTCTTCCCAGGGATCGCGGTAGAAGATCCCGTTTCTCGCGGCGATGTCCCGGGCGATCCGCCTGAAGGAGGGGAGGGACTTCTCGAAGAAGGCCTTGTAGCCCTCGCAGAAGTAATTCATCTTGCCCTCTTCGGTGCCGGGCAGGTGGTGCTTGGGACATCCGCCGTTGCAGATGGGGAGGTAGCGGCATTCCAGGCAGGGCCCGGGAAGCTCCGTCTTGAGCCGGGCGAATTCCTCCACCTTCTCCGAGGTGACCAGCTCCTCCAGGGGGGTTTCCAGCACGTTTCCCAGGCGCCATTCGGGCACCACGAAGTGGTCGCAGGCGTAGAGGTCCCCGTTCCACTCCAGGACGTAGGCGTTGGCGCAACGGCGCGAGTAGACGCAGACCGTGGGAACGTGCTGGACGAGCTGGCTTACGATGCTCTCGAAGATGCGGACGCTCACCTTTCCCACGTCGTTCAGGACCCAGGTGTCGAAGACCTCAGAGAGGAACCGGCCGAAGGCCTCGGGCGGACAGGAGAAGGGAAGGACCTTCCCCTCCTCGTCCCTTTCCAGGATGGGGATGAACTGGATCCACTCCACGCCCTTGTTTACGAAGAAACGGTAGAGGTCTGCGCCGAGTCCCACGTTGTTGCTGTTGAGCGTCACCAGTGCGTTGAAGTCCACCCCGTGCTTTCGCAATAGCTCCAGGCCCCGCCAGGCCCGGTCGAAGGAGCCTTTTCCCGCCCGGTCCTTCCGGAAGAAGTCGTGCACATCCTTCGGGCCGTCGATGCTGATCCCGACGAGGTAGCGGTTTTGGGCGAAGAACTCGCACCACTCGTCGTCCAGGAGGGTCCCGTTGGTCTGGATGGACCACTCCACGGCCTGGCCGGGAAGGCGGTATTTCTCCACCAGGTCCCGGGCCAGGCGGAAGAAGTCCAGGCCCGCCAGCAGGGGCTCTCCGCCCTGCCAGCTCACCACCACCTCCCTGGGCCGGGCCCGGAGGTAGTGGCGCAGAAAGGTCTCCAGGGTCTCTTCGCTCATGTGGAAGTTTTTCACCCCGGGGTAGAGGGCGGTCTTGGGGGTGTAGTAGCAATACCCGCAGTCCAGGTTGCAGACCCCGCACACGGGCTTGACCATGAC
>CAYQBW010000525.1:0-2820 GCA_964415725.1 uncultured Planctomycetia bacterium | reverse complement strand
GGGGAGGGCCGTCCAGGCCCGCCAGGGGGAGGTGGAGAACCTCCTTGCCGCCGTCCTGGAGGCCCTCAAGCGCGAGCAGGATCAAAGGGACGACGAGTCGAACCCGAACCAGGACCAGCGGGAGAACCCCGACCAGCCCCTGGTCTCCAGGAGGGCCGAGCTGAAGATGATCCGGATCCTCCAGGAGGCCGTATACGAAGCCACCCTGAGGGCCAAGGTCCTCTCCGAGAAAGACCCCCGGACGGCGGAACGGGAAACCCGGAGACTCGCCCCCAGGCAGGAGAACATCTACCAACTCACGAGAAAACTGGCCAACCGCATCCAAAAGGACCTGGCCGAGGAGGAAGGAAAATGAAGAAGTCCGCTCTCTCCTTCTTCCTTCTCTGGCTCGCCGCCATCCTTCCCGCCCAGGAGGCTCCCTCCCCCCTGGTGAAGAGGATCGGCCTTTTGGCCGCCCACATCCGGAAGGCCGCCTCCCACCCGGAGAAAGCGCTGGTGCTTGCCTACCGGGCGGCCCGGGAGAAGGATCCGGACCTTGCCGACCGGGCCCTGGCCCTGGCCTTCCCCGCATACGGCAAGGCCCTGGAGCTCCTGGAGAAGGGGGACCCAAAGGCCCCGGTGGCCCTGGCGGACCTGGCCGACAAGGCCAAGGACCCCTACGTGAAGCTCCACGCCCTCTACCACCTGGGAAGAACCTTCCTGGAGGGGGACGACCCGGAAGGCGCGGCCGAGACCTTGAGCAGGTTCTTCGCTCTCAAGAGTTCGATCTCCCCCCTCGAGGCGGAGGCATCTTTCTTCTACGGGATCGCCCTGAGCCGGATCCCAAGCCGGGAGGAGGCGGTGAACGTCCTTCATTCCTTCCTCCAGGGCTTTCCCTGGGCGCCCGAGCGCTACAGGGCCGTGGCCTTCCAGGTCCTGAAGGAGCTTGAAGCCCCCCAGGCGGATCCCCTGGAAGGCGTGGCCGACCTGATGAAAGCGGTGGAGAGGAAACTCAAGAAAGGAAACCCGGGGGAAAAGACGGTCCAACAGGAAAAACAGATCCTGGACAAGCTGGACGAACTCCTGGAGAAAATGAAGAGGAAGAAAAAGAAGAAGAATTCCCCCGGCTCCAGCGGGGGAAGTCCCCAGTCTCCCTCCAACCCCGCCCGGGACTCCACCCCCCACGGAAGCCCCAAGGGACTCGGCTCCCTCCGCCGGGGGGCCCGGGGCCTGGCGGACCGGTGGGGAAAGCTCCCGCCCAAGGAGAGGGAAAAAGTGCTCCAGGAGCTGAAGAAACGGTTTCCGCCGAGATACAGGGCCCTCCTGGAGGCGTATTTCCGCAAACTCAGCAAGTCCAGATGAAGCCCCTGCTCCTCCTCGTCCTTCCCCTTCCCTTCCTCTCCGTCCCTCCGGCGGACCGCCCGCCGGAGGCGCGCCTCCTTCCCATCGCCGGCAAGCCCTTCCGGGGAAGGCTGCTTGGGATCCGGGGGGGAAAGGCCTCCTTCCTGGTGGAAGGAAAGAAACCCGGAGGGGCGGCGGCCCTTTCCCTGGAGGCCATCGAGGAGATCGATTTCGCCTCTCCTTCCCCCGCCCCGCCGGCGGGCCCCTTCCTCTTCCTGCCAGGCGGGGAATCCCTCCCGCTCCAGGGAATCCGTCCCGGCAGGAAAGGAGGGCTCAAGCCCCTTTTCTTCGGAAAGTGGCTGAAGGAGGTCCCCCTGGAGAAGACGGCCGGGTTCCAGTGGCCCAAGCCTCCCGGAAGGGGGCTCCCCGCCTCCATCCCGGGCCTGGATCCTTCCAGGAGGCCCCGGGGAAGGGACATTCTCTACCTGGTGGAACAAAAGGGCCGGAAGAGGGACATCCTGGAGGTGGCCGGTTCCATTCTCTCCCTGGAGAGGGGAGGGCTCGTCTTCGATTTCGCCGGGAAGGAACACAGGGTTCCCCTCTGGAAGGTGGCGGGAGCCCTCCTCGGGGCGCCTGCCGGAAAGAAAAAGGAGCAAACCCCGCCGCCGGAAAGACCGGGCCAGGCCGTGGAGTTCACCCGGGGGGGGCGTCTCCTGGGGAGGATCCTCGGCGGCGACGCCTCGGGGTTTCTCTTCCACCACCCCCTCCTCGGGGAATTCCGCATTCCCGGGAAAGCGGTTCTCCGGCTCCGCCCTTCCCTGGACCGGGTCAGACCCGTCGATTCCCTGGAACTCCTCTCGGACCGGGCGGTCCCGGCCTTCGACCGGGTCTGGCCCATCGCGGTCGACAAGAACCTTGAGGGAGGCCCCATCAGAATCCACGGCCGGTATTTCGAAAAGGGGCTGGTCTTCCTCCCCAGGCGGACCCTGGTCTTCCGGGTCCCCCGAGGATTCCGCCTCTTCAAGGCCGCCCTCGGGATCGAGGACTCGGGCGGCGGGAAGGGAGCCGCCCTCTTCCGCGTGCTGGCCGGGAAAAGGGAAGTCTTCAAAAAGCTCATCCGGGCCTCCGGCGATCCCGTGGAAGTCCGCCTGGACCTGGACGGGGCCCGGACCCTCACGCTGGAGGCCGACTTCGGTCCAGACCTGGACCTGGGGGACCATTGCGCCTTCGCCCGGGCCAGGCTCCTCCGGCCTCCCGCCGGAAAGGAGGAGCGTTGAAAGCCATCTCCCTCCTCCCGTTCCTCCTTCTTTTGGGGCCTTCCCTCCCGGCTCAGCCGGGAGCCGCGAGAATCCGCCTCGTGGAAAGGCTGGAGCCCTGCGTGGTCTCCGTCATGTCCTTGAAGAGGCCCGGCGGGGGCTCGGGGGTGATCATCGACGAAAGAGGCACGGTCCTCACCAACTTCCACGTGGTCATGGGCTCCCTCAAAGGACCGCGCCCGGG
>CAYQBW010000524.1:0-2825 GCA_964415725.1 uncultured Planctomycetia bacterium | reverse complement strand
CTCCGAGGCGAGGCCCCTCCCCCGGGCGCCCGGGGGAGGGGCCTCGCCTCGGAGGTGGTGGACTGGGCCGTCCGGTCCGCCGCCGACAAACGTTGCGCCCTGGTCCTTCTCTGGTCGGAACTGGAGGAATTCTACGGAAAGCTGGGGTTCCGGCGAATGGGAAGGGAATGGATCTACCTCCTCGAAAAGGACTCTTTCGCCGGCGCTTACCCGGAGCCCATCCCCTATTCCGGGGAATACGCCGGCCTGGTCTACTCCCTCTACCTCAAGAAGGCCGTCCGCGTGGAGCGCTCCCCGGAGGAGATGGAGGCCCTGCTTTCCATCCCCCGGACCTGCACCTACCTGGCAAGGGGTTCCTCGGGAGGGATCGAGGCCTATGCCTGCCTGGGAAAGGGAAGGGACTTCCAGGGCGTGATCCACGAATGCGGCGGAGAGCCCCGGGCCCTGGAACGCCTCTTCGGCGGGATCCTGGCCCGGTCGGCCGGACCGGTTCCCCTGGTTCTCTCACCCCTGGAGGAAAGCCTGGGAACCCTGCTTGCGGGAAAGGGCATCCTCCCCTCCGAAGGGGCCCTGGGGCTTGGGAAGATCCTGGCCCCCGAGGCCGTGGAAAGGTTCGCCCGCAGCCTGGGCCCCCTGGCGGACCGGTTCCGCGCGCCCGGCCCCCTGGTCCCCTTCCACCTTCCCGGCCTGGATTCCGTCTGACCGCTCCCCCGGAAACGCCGGAGGGCGTTGGGGGACGACCGCCGGGCCGGCGCGAAGCGCCGGCCCTCGGGCGTCCCCTACGTTCCCATCGAGGCGGCGAATTCTTCCATGTATTCGGCCAGGGCGCGGGCCGACTCCACGGGCAGGGAGTTGTAGAGGCTCGCCCGGCACCCGCCCACGGAGCGGTGTCCCTTCAACCCGATCATCCCCCGCCGGGCGGCCCCCTCCAGGAAGGCCGCCTCCTTCTCCGGGGAAGGCAGGTGCCAGACCACGTTCATGTAGGAACGGCTCTCCCTCTCCACGGGGGAGCTGTAGACCTGGGGGAACTTGTCGATCACCCCGTAGACCAGCTCCGCCTTCTCCCGGTTGCGCCTCTCCATGGCCCCCGCCCCGCCCCGGGCCTTCACCCACTCCAGGACCTTCATGATCACGTAGACGGCGAAACAAGAGGGCGTATTGTAGAGACCTCCCTTTTCCGCCTGGGTCTTGTAGCGGAGGATGATCGGGACGTCCCCGCCGCACTTGTCCAGGAGGTCCTTGCGGATCACCACGGCCGTCGCCCCCGCCGGGCCCAGGTTCTTCTGGGCTCCCGCGTAGAGAAGGCCCAGGTTGGCGTAGTCGTGGGGCTTCCAGAGGCAGTCGCTGGAAGCGTCCACCACGAGCGGGACCCCCTTGGTGTCGGGAAGCTCGTGCCACTGGGTGCCGCTGATCGTGTTGTTGGAGGTGAGGTGGACGTAGGCCGCCCCGGGAGTGAGCTTCAACTCTTCGGGGCGGGGAATCCGGGTATATCCCCGGTCCGTCCTGGTGTCGGCCGCCACGTTGACCTTCCCCCTGAGCTTCGCCTCCTTGAGGGCCTTGGCCGACCAGGCGCCGGTGACCACGTAGTCCGCAATCTCGCCCGGCCCCAGGAGGTTCATGGGAACCTGGGCGAACTGGAGGCTCGCGCCTCCCTGGAGGAACATGGCATCGTATTCGTCCCCGAGCCCCAGCAGCTCCAGGAGCAGGGAGCGGGCCTTGTCGTTGACCTCCTGGTATTCCTTGCTCCTGTGGCTGGTTTCCAGGATGGAGATTCCCGTCCCCTTGAAATCGAACATCTCTTCCCGGACTTCCTCCAGCACCTCCGCGGGGAGGACCGCCGGCCCGGGGTTGAAATTGTGAACGCCGCTCATGGTTCTCTATCCTCCGTTATTTCCCGGAGAATTCCTCCAGGATTCTTTCGATGATCTCCCCGATCCGCAGAAGGTTTTCCGCCGTCGAGGCCCCGATGTGGGGAAGCAGGACCGTGTTGGGGGCCTTCAGGATGGGAGAGGAGGGATCGGGCGGGTCGCTGAGCCAGACATCCGTGGCGTATCCCCCGATCTTGCCGGACTCCAAGGCCTCCGCCACGGCCTCCTCGTCGATGATCCCTCCCCTGCAGGTATTGACGATCCCGACGCCGTCCTTCATCCGGGAAATCAGGTCACGGTTCACCATACCCCGGGTCTGGTCCGTCAAGGGCACGTGAAGGGAGATGAAGTCGCTTCCCGAGACCATCTCCTCCAGGCCCGCCAGGCGCGCCAGGTCGTGGCTTTCCACGTAGGGATCGTAGGCCACGATCTCCATGCCGAAGGCCGCGGCCCGGCGGGCCGTCTCGTTTCCGATCCTCCCGATACCCAGGAGTCCCAGGGTCTTTCCGTAGAGCTCCTTCCGCTTGAGCTCCTTTTTCAGCCACTTGCCTTCCTTCATCCCCAGGTGCCCCTGGATGATCGGGTTGGCCAGGGCCAGGAGCAGGGTCATGGCGAGTTCCGCCACGGCCACGCTGGAGGCCTCGGGGGTGTTCCGTACCTCGATCCCGCGGGCCTTGGCCGCCTCCAGGTCGATATTGTCCAGCCCCACCCCGCCGCGGACGATGAGTTTCAGGTTGGGGGCCTTGTCCATCCACTCGGCGGTGCACTTGGTCTTGGAGCGGACCAGGGCGACGTCCGCCTCGGAAAGCCTGCTCACGTCGTCCGTCACTTCCCCGAAACGGGAGAGTTTCTCCGGAAGGGAGGGGTGAAAGGGATCGCAAACGAGAATGATCATGGAAGTCGCTCCTTCGCGGGAAAGGCCCGGACCGTGAAGAGCAGCGAGGACATCAACGCCGC
>CAYQBW010000523.1:0-2826 GCA_964415725.1 uncultured Planctomycetia bacterium | reverse complement strand
GTCCACCACCTGCTCCACGAGGCGGAGGAGTATTTCTCCTTCATCGTGCTCCTGTCTTCCCTCTACATCATCAGCGGCGGCATCGTGCTCCGAGGGGACATCGAGGCCCGGCCTGCGATCAACACGGGCTTTTTGGCCCTTGGGGCCGTCCTGGCATCGCTCATGGGAACCACCGGCGCCGCCATGGTGCTCATCCGGCCTCTGCTTCGGACCAATTCCGAGCGCAAGCACGTGATGCACACGGTGATCTTCTTCACCTTCATCGTGGCGAACATCGGCGGGAGCCTGACCCCGCTGGGCGATCCGCCCCTCTTCATGGGCTATCTGCGGGGCGTTCCCTTCACCTGGACTCTCCACCTCCTTCCCCATTGGGCCTTCGCCGTGGGGGTCCTGCTGGCGGTCTACTACATCTTCGACACCATCCAATACAAAAAGGAAGAGCCCTCGGCGATCCGCCTGGACGAGACCCGGATCCAGCCCCTGCAGCTCGTGGGGAAGATCAACTTCCTCCTCCTGCTCGGGGTGGTCCTCTCGGTGGCCTTCATCAATCCCTTGAGCCTGGGCGAGAAGTGGGCCTACCTGCAGGAGAAATACTTCATGCGGGAGATGGTCATGATCCTCCTCACCCTCCTCTCCCTCCGCTTCACGCCCAAGGCCTTCAGGGAGGAAAACGAGTTCACCTACGCCGGAATCGTGGAGGTGGCCTTCCTCTTCCTGGGCATCTTCGCCACCATGGTGCCGGCGCTGATGTGGCTCCACATCCACGGCGGGGAGTTCGGCGTGAGCCGGCCCTGGCACTTCTTCTGGATGACCGGCGGGCTCTCCAGCTTCCTGGACAATACGCCCACCTACGTGGTCTATTTCTCCCTGGCCGGATCGCCGGAGCTGGCGCCCACCCTGCACGCCGCATACGGGGCCCCGCCTCCTTCGCTTGCCCACGTGGGGATTCCCCAGATCATCCTGGAGGCCATCTCCGTGGGGGCCGTCTTCATGGGGGCCAACACCTACATCGGCAACGCCCCGAACTTCATGGTCAAGGTCATCGCCGAGGAGCGGAAGATCAAGATGCCCAGCTTCTTCGGATACATGCTCTGGTCGGGGCTGATCCTGATCCCCCTTTTCGTGCTGATCACCTTGATCTGGTTCCTCTGATCCCGGTTCCACCGGGCCGGCCCGCCGGGCGGGAAGGGACGGGGGGGTGCAAAAGCCCCCCCGTCCTTGTATGTTCTGCCCTTTCCTCCCGGGGCCCCCTGGGGCGTTCGGGTCCGTCCTGGCGGGAGATGCCCATGGAACTGGTCGAACTCTTGGAGCGTGGAACGGTGGTCCTTCCCCTGGAGGCGAGGGACAAGTGGGAGGCGATCCGTACCCTCACCATGAGCCTCGTGGAAGCGGGGAAGCTTCCGGCCGAGCGCTTCGAGGAAGTGCACCGGGCCCTGGTGGAGAGGGAGAAGGAGCTCTCCACGGGCATGGAAAAGGGCATCGCCGTGCCCCATGCCGGGGTGGACATGCCCGGAGAGGCCCTGGGCGCCCTGGGCCTGGCCCCCCAAGGCATTCCCTTCGAGTGCCTCGACGGCGAGCCCGCCCGGATCATCTTTCTCATGGTCACCCCCAAGGACAAGAAACTCCGCCACCTGCGCACCCTCTCCACGATCGTCCGGGTCCTGGCCCACGAGGGCCTGCGCAGGAAACTCCTGGAGTGTTCCTCCACCGAAGAGGTGATGCGGGTGCTCCAGGAGAGGGAAGAAGAACTCCTCAAGGAAGGAGGACCATGGCCTGGGCGGCGGTCGCCCTCTTCCTGACCGGGGCGGGCGGGCTTCTCCTGGAACTGGTCTGGGCCCGGGCCTTGGGGCTCGCCCTGGGGCTTTCCGTGGGGACCCAGGCCCTGGCCGTGGCGGCCTTCGTGGGAGGAAACGGCGCCGGAGCGGCTTTGGCGGGGCGCTTCGTCTCCCAGAAAAAAGCCCGCCCCTGGGAGGCCGCCCGGCTCCTGGCCCTGCTCACCTGGCTTGGGTCTCTGGGGGTCTATCCCCTGCTGGCCTGGATGGGCCGGCCCGAGGCTCCTTCCTGGGCGCGGGTGGCCGGGGTCTCCCTCCTTCCGGTCTTTCTGGCCGCCCTCCTGGGGGGCGGAGTGACGCCCCTGGTCCTTTCGGCTTCCGCCGCGGAGGGGGAGGCCCGGCGCGCGGGATTTCTGCTGGGCTGGAACCTCCTGGGGTCCCTGGCCGGGGCCCTGGCGGGGGGCGCCTGGCTCATCCCCCTGGCGGGTTGCCGCCTCTCGGGCTGGATCGGGGCGGCCGCATACGGGGCCGCCGGGTTTCTGCTCTTTTTGGGCCGCCCGCCCCGGAGTCGAACCGAAGGGACGGCCCCCGCCGCCGGGACCGAAGGCCGGCCCGGCCGGTCCTCCCTGGACCTGCGGGCCCTTCTACCCGGGGCCTTCCTGGCGGGGTTCGCCGCCCTGCGCCTGGAGACCCTCCTCTTCCGGATGCCCGTCTCGCCGACCGGCGCGTTTCCCCTCTCCCTCGCCGGGGTGGCAGGGGCCTTCCTCCTGGCCCTGGGGCTCGGTTCTTTCCTCCTTCCTGCCCTTTTCGGAAAGCGCTCCCCCGGGGCGGCCGCTTCCTGGACGATTTTCTTCGCCGCGGCGGGGGCCTTGGCGGCGCCCCATCTCTTCGTGTGGGCGGGACCGTTCCTTCCCCGGGGCCCGGGCGGCTCGGCCTGGTCCCAGGCTGGACTTCCCTTTCTCCTGGGGCTGGCCGTGGGGGGACCGGCGGCCCTGGCCCTGGGGGCCCTTTTTCCTTTTTTTTATGCCGCCGCCAGGGGCCCCAGGCCCCTGGC
>CAYQBW010000522.1:0-2828 GCA_964415725.1 uncultured Planctomycetia bacterium | reverse complement strand
CCGCCCCGCCGGCGGGGCGGTCCTTCTTCTCCCAGCTCCGCCTGGGCAGGTAGTCCGGGTGGTGCCAGTCCATGATGGAGTAGTAGAGGCCGAACTTGATCCCCTCGGCGCGGCATGCGGCGGCGAGTTCCCCCAGGATGTCCCGCTTGAAGGGCGTGGACTCGATGTCCCAGTCGGTGTACTTGCTCGGCCAGTTGCAGAAGCCGTCGTGGTGCTTGGAGGTGATGACGATGTATTTCATGCCCGCCCGCTTGGCCAGCCTCACCCAGCGGCGGGCGTCGAACTTCGTCGGGTTGAACTTCTTGAGAAACTTCTCGTATTCTTTCAGAGGAATATGCGCGCTGTTCCGGATCCATTCCGCGTAGTGCGCCTTCCCTTTCCACTCGCCGGCCGGCACGGCGTAGAGGCCCCAGTGGATGAACATCCCGAACCGGGCCTCCCGCCACCACTTCATCCTGGCGTCCTTGCGGGCCCGGGCCTTCTCCGCGGAGACCGCCGTGGACCGGCAGGCGGGAAGGGCAAGAAAGACAAGGCCGAGAGCCGCTGGAAGGAACTTTTTCGTCTTCATGGGAATCGCCTCCTGGGGTCATGGACCGGGGCCTCCAGGATATGGGGTCCCCCCCCTCGTTCCAGGGATTGGCAAAAAGAAGGTGCGCCCGGGCCCGGGTCCTCCCAGAATCGGCCCCGGGCGGACCCATTCCAGGCGCGCCCCGGGCTCCAGACAAGGGAGGCATGAGCCATGAAACGAACAGCCCTTCTCCTTCTTCTTTCCGTCCCCTTTCTCCCGGCCCTCGCTCTCCTCCCTTCCTGCGGGGGAAGCGGGAAGACCGGGAAGAAGCCCGGCCGCGCCCCCATCACCACCCGGGCGGCCTTGGAAAGGAGGCTCTCCCGGCTCGGGACGGCCCCCATGGAGGGCTCTGAGTTCGCCGGGGCCACGCCTGTCTCGGGAGGAGGCTGGCGTTTCGAATACGACTTGCCTTTCGAAGACAACAGCACCTACGAAAACGCCAAGGACTACTACGGGGGGACCTTCCGGGCCGCCCTCCTGGAGGCGGGTTTCGTGGAATCCCCCCTTTCCACCGACCTCAAGAGGATCTACACGGGCGAGGGAGAGACCATCTCCGTCCAGGTCTCCCTGCCCTCGGCCGCGGCGGTCACCAGGAAGCTCCCGGTCTTCATCTCCTACAAGGTAAACCGGTGAGCCTGCGCCCCATCCCCTGTGGAGGAACTCTTCCCAGGGGAGGGCGTCCGGCGGGCCGGCTGCCCCGGCCCGTCACTCCCACTTGCCGATTTTCAGGAGGGCCGCCCCGTGGCGGGGGACCTCCATGGAGACGCTTCCCTCCTTCTGGCCCAGCTCCATGTGGGTCCAGAGGTTCTTCACCCTCTGGGGTCCTTTCAGTCCCAGGGCGGCCCAGGGGGCCCTGACCCGGGTCTTGACCTTGCCCCGGTTGAAGAGGGCCACAGCCAGGGTCCCGTCGCTGAGCGGCCTGGCCCAGACTTCCAGGGGCCCCTCCTTGAGGACCCGGCCGGCCTGCCTCCCCAGGGGATCCTGGTCCACCCCCAGAACCTCGTCGTTGCCGAGAAGGGCCCTGGTGAAGTCGTCCAGCTTGGACATGTCGCACCCGATCAGGAGGGGCGCGGCCAGCATGGACCAGAGGGTGATGTGGGTCACCTGCTCGTTCTTGGTGAGATGCGTGGGGTGGAGCTTGGGGCCCCAGCCCACCATGCCGACCACCAGCATGTCCGGGTCGTTCCAATGGCCCGGCCCGGCGTAGAGTTCGTGGCCCGCCTGCCCGAAGCCGATCCCGGACATGCTCCGCCAGTTGTCCCGGATGTCCCCGGTGGTGCGCCAGAGGTTTCCCCCGACCTTGGCCCCCCACTTCCAGACCTCCCCCATCCCGTATTGGCAGAGGTTGAACACGATGTCCCTGTCCAGGCCCGCCAGGATCCTTCCCATGAGGCGGTAGGGCCTCTGGAGTCTCTCCAGGCCCTTGCCCTGGGCCACCTTCCCGTAGGAACACCAGTCGTACTTGAGGAAATCGAAGCCCCACTTCGCGAACTGCCGGGCGTCGGCCTCCTCGTGCTTCCAGCTTCCCTCGAAGCCCGCGCAGGTCCGGGGCCCCGGGGAAGTGTAGACCCCCATCTTGAGCCCCAGGGAATGGATGAAGCGGCACATGCCGGCGATGTCCGGAAACTTTCCGTTGGGACGTATCGGCTCACCGGGACCGCGCGGGGGGCCGCCCAGGAGGGGATTCCTGGAGCCGGGCTTCACCATCCAGCAGTCGTCGATGTTCACGTACTGGTAGCCGTGGTCGGCCATGCCCGAGGAGATCATGGCCCGGGCGGCCGCCTCCATGTCCTTCTGGGTGACCCGGCTGTAGTGGATATACCAACTGTTCCACCCCATGGGAGGCGTCAAGGCCAGGGTGTCGCCGGCGACGATCTCGAAGCTCCTCTCGTCCCTTCCGGCGGAGTTCTCAGCCCCGATCGTCACCTTGTAGGAACCCTTCTCCGCCGGGGCCTTGCCGGAGAGGATGCCCCGCTTTCCGTCCAGGGAGATGGAAGGGGGGAGCCCCTTGGCGGTGAACCGGATGGGGCGCGTTCCCGTGCAGGGGATCCTGTAGAGAAAGGGCCGCCCCGGGCGGCAGCCGTAGACCCGGGGGCCGTGGATCTTCGGCTCCGGACCGGCGGGCGGGGTGAGGAGCACCGCTTTCTCCCGGGGTGGGGCCACGGCCACCGGAGGGGGGCCTTCCACGAGGAACCGGGCCTGGGCCCAATCGGCATGATCGAAGGCGATGCCGTCGCCTCCGTCGTCCACCACCAGAAGG
>CAYQBW010000521.1:0-2835 GCA_964415725.1 uncultured Planctomycetia bacterium | reverse complement strand
TAGGAGTAGACGAAGTACAGGGCCGCTTTCCTGTAGCCGCTCACGAGGCCCACCGCGACCTCCAGAGCGATGAATTTCTCCAGGACCCGCTCGGTCACGGACCGGCTCAGGAACGAGCCCACGCCCATGGCGAAGAGGAAGATACCAATGGTCAGGGAGAACTCCCGCACGCCGTCGCCCGCCAGGTAGGCCCCCGTGTCCCCCCCCTTGGCGGTCAGGGCCAGCCAGATCATCCAGGGAAGAAAACGCAGGCAAAGCCCCTGGGCCAGGTAGAGTGGCCAGGAGACCAGGAGAAACCCCACCAGGGTGGATCCCGCCGTCTCCAGGCCCTTTTCCATGCCCTCCGGGGTCAGGGCCCGGGCGGAGAGAGGAAGCAAAAGGCCCATGGCCAGGAGCACCGGAGCGTAGAGTTCCCGGTCCAGGACCTTCCAGGACGGGGTGAGGAAGACCGCCGAGCCATGGAGCAGAAAAGCCGCCGCCAGGACCCAGAAACCCGCCACGGGCCTGCCGGATCTCTTCAAGAGCCCCACGTATTCCCAAAGGCCCGCCAGGGCGAGCAGCCCGAGGAAGAGGGCCGAGATCCTCCCCCTCCCGCGGTCCAGGTGGAAATCGGCCCAGACCAGGACCAGGATCGCCAGGATCATGAGGGGCCCGGCGATGAAGCGCACCTTCATGGACCTGGCCTTGGAGGGGTCCATGGCGCTCACTTCCCCTCCTCCCCGGGAAGGAGCCCACCGAACTTCCTCTTCCTGCCGGCGAAGTCCAGGAACGCGGCCCTCAACTCCTCCTCTCGGAACTCGGGCCAGCAGACGGGAGAAACATGGAATTCGGCGTAGGAAATCTGCCACAGGAGGAAATTACTCACCCGCATCTCCCCGGCCGTGCGGATCAGGAGGTCCACCTCCCGGACGTCCGGGTCGTAGAGGTGGTCCTCCAGGAGCGATTCGTTCACCTCCCCGGGCTGGATCTCGCCCCTGGCCGCGCGTTCCGCGATGGCCCGCGCCGCGTCGGCGATCTCCGCCCTCCCCCCGTAGGCCAGGGCCAGGACGAGCTTCATCCCCTCGTTGGCGGCGCTCATCTCCTCCAGCCGGGCGATCAGGCCGCGCACCCGGGAGGGAAGCATCTCCCTCCTCCCGATGACGCGGAACCGGATGCCGTTGTCCATGATCTCCTTTCGCTCCTTCACCAGGAAACGGGCCAGGAGCTTCATGAGGAAATCCACCTCTTTTTTGGGGCGGCGGAAATTCTCCAGGGAGAAAGCGTAGAGGGTGAGGACCTCCACGCCCCAGCGCGCGCAGGCCCGGGTCACCACCCGGACCGACTCCGCCCCCACGCGGTGGCCTTCCACCCGGGGCTTCCCCCTCTCCCGGGCCCACCGGCCGTTGCCGTCCATGATGACGGCCACTCTCCCCGGAACGACGGGCGGCGTCTCGGTCATCGCCGGAAGACCTCATCCCTTCCCGGGCCCACGGAGACCATGGAAATCCTGACCCCCGTCAACTCCTCGACACGCAGGACGTAATCCCTGGCGGGCCCGGGAAGCTCGTCGAAGGAGCGGATTCCCCCCAGGGGCTCGTCCCACCCCGGAACCTCCTCGTAGCGGGGACGAAGCCGTGAGACCTCCCAGGCAGAGGAAGGAAAGCCCTCCATGCCCTCGTAGGAGGCCAGGATCTTCAAGGGCCCCTGGCCGGAAAGGACGTCCAGCTTGGTGAGGACCATCTCCCGGGCGCCGGAAAGGGACAGGGAATAACGCAGGGCGGCGCAATCGAGCCAGCCGCACCTCCTGGGGCGGCCCGTGGTGGCGCCGAACTCCCCGCCGGCCTTGCGCAGGCGCTCCCCGGCTTCGCCGTGGAGTTCCGAGGGAAAAGGCCCCTCCCCCACGCGGGTGGTATAGGCCTTGGCCACGCCGATCACCCGTTCCAACCCGTCGAAGGGGATTCCCGCCCCCGAAAAGACTCCGCCGCTGGAGGCCGAGGAGGAGGTCACGTAAGGATAGGTCCCATGGTCCAGGTCCAGCAGGACCCCCTGGGCCCCTTCGAAGAGGACGGACTTTCCCTCTCCCAGGGCCTTCCGGAGAAGAAGGCCCGTGTCTTCCACGAAAGGCAAGAGCTTCTCCCGGACCTCCAGGAGGGAGGATTCCACCCGGGCCGGATCGATGGGGGCCCGGCCGTAGAGGCTCTCCAAGAGGAGATTCCGCTCCCGGGCCAGCGTTTCCAGGGATGAAGCCAGCCCCTCCCGGGAAGCCAGGTCGGCCACGCGGACGCCCCTGCGGGCGGCCTTGTCCTCGTAGCAGGGGCCGATGCCCTTTCCCGTGGTTCCGATCCTTCCCGGACGTCCCCCCTCCTCCCGGGCCTGGTCCAGGGCCTTGTGCCAGGGAAGCACCAGGTGGGCCCGGGGAGAGATCCTGAGCCGGGAGGGTTCCACCCTGAGCCCTGTCCTCTCCAGGGCCTCCATCTCCTCCAGGACCTGCCAGGGGTCCAGGACCACCCCCGCCCCCAGGACGTTCACCACGCCTGGGTGGAAGACCCCGGCGGGAAGGAGGTGGAGGACGAACTTCCTCCCATCGGGAAGGAGGATCGTGTGGCCCGCGTTCCCTCCGCCCGCCCAGCGGACCACGTAGTCCGCCTTCCGGGCGAAGTAGTCGATGACCTTCCCCTTCCCTTCGTCGCCCCATTGGGCTCCAACGATGCATTCAGCGGCCATGGCTTCCTCTCGGCCGGCAGGGATTCTGGCGGGAAATCGGCAAGCGGCGGGATTCTAGGGGGCTTGGGGGGTGGAAGCAATCCACCCTCCGCTGGAAGAGCGCGCGGGAAGAGCCGGGGGAGGGAAAGGGAC
>CAYQBW010000520.1:1240-2837 GCA_964415725.1 uncultured Planctomycetia bacterium | reverse complement strand
GGGAAACCCCGATCCAGGAAAAGGAAAGAAAGGCGGCAAAGGTGAACAAGACGGTCCGAATCCCAAAAGCGGCCCGGAGAGCCTGGGTCTTTCTCCTGGCCGCCGGGGCGGCGGGGGGGGACCTTCCGGCCCAGAGCCCTCGCACCCTGGTGCTCCCCCCGAGCCTTGCGGCCCAGGAAGGCTCGAGCGCAACCAATTTCCCCTTCGGCCGGGGCACCCCCTTCCGGCTCCAGGAGATCTACTGGCGCCCCTGCTTTCCCGGGAAGCCCCGGGAGATCGTCCTCTCCAGGATCGCCTTCAGGGCCGAGGGCGGGGTGAAGAACAAGCCCAAGCCCTTTGTCTTCTTGAGCCTCTATCTCTCCTCCACGCCCCGGCCCTTCGGAAGGCCCTCCAAGAAATTCTCCGAGAACCGGGGCAAGGACTGGACCCTGGTCTACACCGGGGTGACGCACCTCCCTTCCACGCCGGGAACCACACCCAACCCCTTCAATATCACCTTCCCCCTGGAAGTGCCTTTCACTTACGCCACCGAAAGAGAGGGGCTCCTCCTGGAGATCGAAGTGGCAAAACAGCCCAAAGGAGACTATCCCCTGGACAGCCCCTACAGGTGCACGTCCAGGCGGAGCCTCTTCGGGGGAAACACCTCCTGCAGGACCTCGGCGGGCAAGCCCCTTCTCCTGGCGGCCAACTCTTCCATCAAACTTGGGGGAAACCTGGTGCTCACCCTTTCCCAGGCGCCTCCCGAGGCATCGGCCCTGGCCTTCGTGGGCGTGAGGGACAAGGGCAAGTTCTACCAGGGGACCCTCCCCCTGGACCTCACCCCCTTCGGGGCGCCCTACTGCTCCCTCCTGGTAGCGCCCCTTTTGGCCAAAGCGGGCCAGACGAACAAGGCCGGGACGGCGAGCTTCAACTTCCTCCTTCCCATGGATGGATTCGAGATCGTGGGCCGGGACATCCTGGCCCAGGCCCTTGTGGGAGACCTGGTGGCCAACCAGCTGGGACTTGTCTTTTCCCCGGGTCTGCGGGCCCAGGTGTGCGGCCCCCAGGCTGTGGGAAGAATCTTTTCCCCGGGGACGGCAAAGGCCGAGGAAGGGTGGGTCCAGATGGGGTCGGCCCATATTCTCCAGCTCACCCTGAGGTGAGGGCTTGACAAAAAGCCCGGCCCCCCCGGAGAATCCCCCTCACCTCCGGGAAAGGGAGTTCCCGGAGGATCCCAGAAAGAGCGGGGCCCCATCGTCTAGAGGCCTAGGACACGTGGTTCTCAGCCACGAGACAGGGGTTCGACTCCCCTTGGGGCTACCACAAAGGAGAGGAACGTTTCCCGGGGAACGTTCCTCTCCTTTTTTATCCTCCCCCTACTTCCGGACCTTCAGGAGCAGGGCGAAGGGGACGGGTTTGCCCGGGGCCGCCTTCCCCTTGAATTCTTTCCAGGGAGCCAGCTTGCCTTCCGACGCGAGGGCGGCGGCGGCCTTCCTCAGGAACACTTCGTTCACCGGGTAACCCCACGAAGAGAGGAGCACCAGGTCCCCTTTCTCCAGGATCCACTTCCGCACGTCCTCTTCGGTAGTGAGGGGAAAACCCCAGGCGGGCCGGGAGG
>CAYQBW010000520.1:0-1230 GCA_964415725.1 uncultured Planctomycetia bacterium | reverse complement strand
AAAATGCGCCACCGCGGCTTCGTTGCAGATGGTCACCTCCCCGGGGGGAGCCTCCTTTTCCAGGAACTCCAGGCTTTCCACGAAAGGGGCTTCGTCCCCGCGGTAGTAGGGCTCCGCCCTCTCCCGGGCCACGGTCCGCCACGTTACGGGCGCCCAAATCCCCAGGACCACCAACACCGCCGCCGGGACCGCCCATTTCCGCCTTTCCGGGTTTCGTCCCGCGATCCAGGCGGCGCCTTCGTAGATCCCACCGAAAAAAAGAGGGAAGAGGGGAATCAGGTAGCGAAGCCCCTCGAAGGGGGGAGTGACCATGAGAACGCCCAGATAGAGCGGGAGAAACCAGTCGGCCACATCCCTTTTCCGCCAGGCCACCCGGAAGGCCGGGAAGAGCAGGAGGGCGAGGCAAAAGAGCGAAACCGGCCCGGCCGGGCTCTTCCATCCCACCTGGCCCGGCCCGCCGATCCTCTCCCCCGAAAGAAAGCGGGCCGAGGCCCCGGCCAGGAGGACCGGCTTGGTCCGAAGCTGGCGCGCCAGGTTGGGGAGAATCCCCTTGGGCACCCCCAGCCACAGCCCGCCCCTCAATTCCTGCAGGTACGTGGCCCCCTCCCGGAGCGTCCCGGGAATCCTGGGGGAAGCCGTTGCCTTGTACCGAAACCAGAGGCCCGCGGGGAGGAGAACGAGCAGGCAGGCCAGGAAAAGGGGGCCCCAGGGCCTTCGTTCTCGTCTTACCGAAAACCAGGAAAGGACCAGGGCCGGAAGGAGGAGAAGCCCCACGAGGCGGAAAGAAGCGGCCAGGGCCATGAGCCCCCCGGCCAGGAGGGCCTTTTTCTTTCCGGGCCTGCGGACCAGGGAGGCCGAGGCCAGGGCCGCCAGGCAAAAGAGCCCCAGGAAGGGCACGTCCGTCAGGGTGAAGGCGGCGTGGCGGACGAAAACGGCCGACCCCCCGATGGAGACCAGGACCGCAGCCCCGATCCGTTCCCCGTGGCGGGCTGCGGAAAAGCGCCAGGCCGCCAGGAGGGAACAGCCGGCAAGGAAGGCCATGAAGACACGGAGGGCGAAAAAGTCCTGCCCCCGGGCGGCGAAGACCAGGGAGAGAAGGGCCGGGAAACCCGGGGGGTACTTCACGTGGGGAAACCCCTGGTAGGTATACCCATGTCCCGAGGCGAGATTCCGGGCCAGGATCGCGTAGGTAGCGGCGTCGTTTCCGAGTTTGAAGTAGGGCCGCACCGT
>CAYQBW010000519.1:0-2838 GCA_964415725.1 uncultured Planctomycetia bacterium | reverse complement strand
GGTTGAGGCGTTTTTTTCACCTCGCCGCGGCGAGGTGAAAAAAACGCCTCAACCCGGGTCAAGGATTCTCCGATAGAAGGGGGAGCAGGGGCTCTTCCGGCCCTCTTCCGCCCCTGAAGAAAGGATGGAGATTTCCATGTGGAACATGACCCGCCAGGCCCTCTTCCTCGAACGCGACGGCATCCTCATCGAACCGGACGGCTACATCAAGAGCCCCGAGCAGGTGCGTTTCCTCCCCGGCGCCGTGGAGGCCCTCCAGGCCCTGGACCCGGAACGGTTCGACATCTTCATCGCCACCGATCAACCGGGGATCGCCTTCGGCAAGATCGGGGAAAAGGCCTACGAAAGACTCACGGCCTGGATCCTGGAGGAACTCCGGAAGAAGGACGTGCAGATCACCAAGGTCTATACATGCCCTTTCCATCCCAAGGGAAGGGGCAAGTGGAAGAAGGAGTCGGTCTTCCGCAAGCCGAACATCGGCATCTTCAAGATGGCCCAGCAGGAGTACAACCTGAACCTCAGGCGCTGCTGGATGGTCTGCCACACCACCAGGGACGTGCTGGCCGCCCAGAGGGCCGGCGTCCCTGATATCCTGGTAACCGATTACGGAGGGGGCACGGACGGAGAATTCCAGGTGGAGCCAACCTTCAAGGAGAAAAACCTCCGGGAAGCGGTCCGCAGGATTCTCTACCAGGAAGCGGCCCTGCTCCGGTGATCACCCGTCCTTCCGGCCCTCCTCCACCCGGTTGAGGAACTCCAGGATCACCTCGGGGAGCTGATCGTCCCCCTTCTTCTTCCCCCGGACCACCCGCACCTCCACGGGCCCCATCAGGTTGGCCAGGAACCGGGGAGGCACCCTGGGGGAGTGTTTTCCGCCTCCCTTCCTTTCCACCTTCTGGACCAGGAGCTTGGGAACCCCGGGACGGCCGGGATGGCTGGGCTCCTGGTCGGGAAGGACCGGGTCCAGGAGGACCAGGGAGCCCACCTCTTCCGAATCCGAGAGGGCCCAGAAGGTCTCCTGGGCGCACTTGCCCAGCCCCACCCAGTGAACTTTGGGGGCATGGAGTCTCTTGGGGAGGCGCTCCCGGGAAGAGATCTTCCGCCCCGCCATGTGCTCGCAAAGGGGCCTGTGGGCCACCAGGACCTCCCGGCCCGAGGCCTTGAGCCTCTCCACCAGGGCCTGGATTTCCTTTTGCTCTTCCTTGCCCGAGATACAAAGAACCACCGGCCAGGCGGGAGGCCTGGGAATGATCTTCTCCCCTGAATCGTCGCCCATCGTCCGTGTCTCCATCCCCGGGAATCCCCGGTTCGACCCTCTCCTCCCCGTCCCTTGTCATGTTACCTGCCAAAATGAGTTTGGTGGGGAGATCTTTTCTTTTCCCGCCCTTTTCCCTTTCCAAGCGCCTCGAGTTTCACCGCCCGGGAAAGGGGACAGCATGATTTCCCGGGCCGGGAGGTTAGACTCGTCCCGTAACGACACAAGGTGAACCCCCAAGGGAGAATGGCTCGACCCATCCAAAACGACCAGGAACGCCGGAGCAGGAGGATCCTCCTGCTCATCTTCCTCTTTGTCGCCCTGGCCGTCTCCGCCGGGGTCAGCCTCCACTTCACCGAGGGATGGACGGCCCTTGAATCGGCCTATACCGTGGTGATCACCCTCTCCACCGTCGGGTTCGGCACCCCGACCAAGCTCTCGCCGGCCGGGATGGGCATCATGATCGGCCTGATCGGCGTGGGGGTGACCTTGGCGGTCTACCTCTCGGGCCTGGCGGTGCAAAGCCTCCTGGAAGGCGAACTGGGAAAGATCCTGGGGAGGATCAGGATGGAACGACAAGTCCAGAGCATGAAGGACCATTACCTGGTCTGCGGAGCCGGCAGGATCGGGCTCCTGGTGTGCCAGGAGCTGGCCAAGGCCGGGGAACCCTTCGTGGTGGTGGACCGGGACGAAGGGGCCCTCCAGAAGGCGGCCGCCCAGGGTTATGTCTGCGTCGTGGGGGACGCCACGGAAGAGGAGACCCTGAAGGCCGCGGGGATCCAGCGGGCCCGGGGGCTCCTGGCAGTCCTCGGCTCGGACGCGGAAAACGTCTTCCTCACCATGACGGCCCGCTTTCTCAACAGGAATCTCTCCATCGTGGCCCGGGCCTCGGCGGAAAAGGCCCAGAAGAAGCTCTACCGGGCCGGGGCCAACCGGTGCATCACCCCCGAGAGCCTGGGGGGGCGCCACATGGCCCGGGCGATCCTGAAACCCACAGTCCTGGAGTTCCTGGACCTGGCCATGGGTGGAGGAGACATGAACCTGGCCCTGGACGAGGTTCCCGTTCCTCCCGCGTCCATCCTGGCGGGCAAGAGCCTCCTGGACTCACCTCTGCGGAAGGACTACGGACTGATCGTCGTGGCCATCCTCAAGCCCGACGGGGCCATGCGTTTCAATCCTTCCGGTGAGACCCGGATCGAGGAGGGGGACGTTCTGCTGGCCCTTGGTGAGAAGCAAAGGATCCGCGCCCTCAAGGAAGCCCTCGGCGTCGCCCGGGAGGAGGCGGTCTGACGCCTGTGCCGGGAAAGATGTTTTCCTTCCCCAAGGAAGCTCGTCTCAAGACCACCCGGGAGTTCAGGACCTGTTATTCCCGGGGGATCAGGGTCCGGGGGAGGAGTCTTCTCCTGGTGGTCCGGAAGAACGGCCTCCCCTACTCCAGGCTTGGATTGTCGGTCTCGCGGAAGTTCGGCAAGTCCACGGTGAGAAACCGGTTCAAGCGGGTGTGCCGGGAGGCCTTTCGCCTGGCCAGGCCGGAACTCCCCCCCGGGCTGGACGTGGTGGTCGTAGGGTCCCGCCCCCTGGAA
>CAYQBW010000518.1:0-2849 GCA_964415725.1 uncultured Planctomycetia bacterium | reverse complement strand
GGGTGGGCGCGGGGGCGGACATGCTGAGGCCCCTGGCGGTGGGGGTCATGGGAGCCCTGGTCATCTCCATGGTCCTTTCTCTTTTGGCCACACCGGCCTTCTACTACCTGACGGCGCGTCTCTTCGGGGCGGCCAAGGAACCCGGCACATCGGAAACCTTCGAGGGGGCGACCCCATGATAAGTATACGGATTCCCGCGCGTGGGAGGGCCCCGGTCTTCCTTCTCCCGTTCCTTCTTCCCTTGCTTTCCGGGTGCGGCCGGGGCGGGGCGGAAGAGGAGCGCCCCGCAGCTCCCGAGCCGGTTCCGGTGGTGACGGCCCGGGTGGCGCGGACGACCCTTCATCCTTTCCTGGAGATCCTGGGCGTCGTGGCGGCCGTCCCGGAGAGGACGGCCCTGGTCACGGCCAGGACGGCGGGGGTGGTGGAGAAAGTGAAGGTTCTTCCCGGGGAAAAGGTGGAAAAGGGGCAGGTCCTGGTGGAGCTGGATCCCCGTACCGCCCAGGCCGCCCTGGCGGGGGCGAAGGCCAGGGTGGCGGAAAAGGAGGCCCTGCTGGAGAAACTCCGGCGGGGGCCCCGCCCCCAGGAGGTGGAGGCGGCCCGAAAGGACGCGGCCAAGGCGGAGGCTTCCCTGGAGGAGTGGAAGGCCAAGACCGCCGCGCTGGAGCCCTTGATGCGCCGGAAGGAAATCTCTCCCGTCCAATACCGGGAGACCCTGGCGGCCCTGGCCCGGGCCCGGGCTGAGGCGGGGGCCGCCAAGGCCCGGCTCGACCTTCTTCTGGCGGGTACCAGGCCCGAGGAGATCGCCCGGGCCGAGGCGGACCTGGCGGCGGCGCGGGCGGAAATGGAAGGAGCGAGACTCGCCCTGGAGTATTGCCGGATCTCGAGTCCCCTTTCCGGGACGGCCGTTCGTGTCCCGGCCAGGATGGGGGAGAGGGTGGACCCGGGGACCTTGCTCGTGAGGGTTGCGGATCTCTCCAGCGTATTTGCTGTAATCAGGATTCCAGGGCCCTATCTCTCCAGGGTGCGTCCCGGTGCGGCCGTGGAGATCGGGGTTCCTTCGCTGGAAGGGAGAAAATACGAGGGAAAGATTCTCAGGATGGCCAAGGAGGCCGACGACAAGACGGGGGACGTGGAGGCCTTCGCCTTGGTGTGCAACGAGGAGGGGCTTCTCCTCCCCGGCCTGGCCTTCCGTGCCAAGGTGCGCCTGCCGGACGTGAAAGGCGCCCTGGTGGTCCCCGCCGAGGCGGTGGCGGATCGGAACGGCACGGCCGTGGTCACCAGGATCCGGGACGGCCGGGCCTACGAGATCGAGGTGGTCCCGGGAGAGCGGGTGGGAGAGGCGGTCCAGATCCTGAAAGGCCTCTCCGCGGGGGATGTAGTCGCCCTCCGCGGAGGTTACGGCCTCCCCCCCGGCACCCCGGTCCGGGAAGCAGCGAAGAAGAAGTGAAGAAAACTCTTCGTCTTCCGCGGATTTACCGGGCCAAGGATGCGTGGAAGGGGAAAGTTCAACGGGGAGCCTGAAAAGGGCACTGATCCAGGGGCGCGCGGGGTGTTCTTACTTCGATTCCAGGAGAGCCAGGATCCGGCGGCGGATCCGGTCGGCCGCTTCGTAGTCTCTCGAGGGTTCCGGGGGGGGATTGAGGTCTTTGGGGGAATTCCAGGAAAAGAGACGTTTCGGGTCGCCGGGGCGGACCAGGCGGCGGGCCGCTTCCAGGAGGGCCCGGGCTTTGCGGCGGAAGACGGGATCTTCCGAAGCCCGGAGGTTGTCTTCCAGGAGCCGCAGGTATTCGTAGTCCTCCACGCCCTCCCGGATCGCCTCGAAGTGTTTTCCCTCCACCACCCGGTCCGCCTCGAGGTAGACAGGGGAGTAGATGTACCGGGGAGCGCGGTAGACGTTCCAGGGGGACTTGGAGGAGTCGGCGTAGGCCCAGAATCCCGATCCCACGGCTCCGTATTTCCAGCAATACCAGGCCTGGAGGCGGTTGTAGGCGTAGGGGCAAAGTTCCCGGACCGGGCCTGAGCACTGGTAGAACCAGAGCTTTCGTTTTCCTCCCCGGACCAGGTCCAGGTAGAAGCGCCGGCTCTCCCTGCTCCCGGACAGGAAGATTCTCAGGTTGGGGCAAAGCACGTCGCAGGCCTGGAACATCTCCCGCAGGCCCTCTTTCTCGGGCCTTTCACGGGTGGGGTCCTCCCAGACCACCAGGGAGGGGGAGGCCCGGTGGAGGGCCCTGGCCCAGGCCAGGATGATCGCCTCTTTCTTCTTGTCGCGGGGTTCGTCCAGGACCAGGAAGGCCAGGCGGGAGGGGGCGATCCGCCGCTGGGCAAGGTGCTCGAGGAGGGCCCGGGCCCAGGCGGCTACGCGCTTTGTGAAGCGGGAGTGCCCGGGAGGGAAGCCCCCGAAAGAGCCCTGGCCCACGGAGAGGAAGATGCAGTAGTGGCGGGCCTCGGGCCAGCGGGCGGCCCAGCGGTCGAAGTTGGAGAAGTCCAGGCGCGCTTTGAGCCGGTCCTTGTCGTCGAAGGCCGAAGGGAGCGGCCAGGGAAGGACCTTGCGGTGGGCCCAGGGGGAGTCCACGAAGTGGGCCTTCATGTCGGCGATAGCAGCGGAGCGGTTTTTGGGGGTGATGTCGTAGAAAGGAGGGTCGTCGGTGTAGTCCCAGAGCCCCAGAGAAAGCCGGGGCCTGGCGGGAAACGGGAGCGGCGAGATCCGCGCTTCCAGGGGGATGGAGAGGCTTTCCGGCCCGGATTCCACCAGCACCGTTCCCTTGTAATCGCCCGGCGGGATCCCCTTGGGATGGAAGGTAAACCAGACCTGCCGGGTCAACCCGGCCGGCACCGTCACGGTCCAGCCC
>CAYQBW010000517.1:0-2849 GCA_964415725.1 uncultured Planctomycetia bacterium | reverse complement strand
GAGTTCAAGCTGCGGGCCGATTTCGAGCCTGCCGGGGACCAGCCCGGAGCCATCGAGGCCCTGGAGGAGAGGCTCCTGGCGGGGGAGCCGGTGAGCGTGCTTCTCGGGGTCACGGGCTCGGGAAAGACCTTCACCATGAGCCACGTGATCGCCCGGCTGGGAAGGCCCGCCCTGGTCCTGGCCCCCAATAAGACCCTGGCGGCCCAACTCTACATGGAGTTCCGCTCCTTCTTTCCCGAAAACGCCGTGGGCTTCTTCGTCTCCTACTACGATTACTACCAGCCCGAGGCCTACATTCCCTCGACGGACACCTACATCGCCAAGGACGCTTCCATCAACGAGGCCATCGACCGGCTCCGGAACGAGGCCACCATGGCCCTGCTCACCCGCCGGGACGTGATCATCGTGGCCTCGGTGAGCTGCATCTACGGCCTGGGTTCCCCCGAGGCCTACGCCGACCTCTCGGTCCGTCTCGAGAGGGGGATGGAGATCGACCGTGACCGCATCCTCCACGGGCTCACCAGGATCCAGTATCGCCGGAACAACCTGGACTTCCGCAGGGGCACCTTCCGGGTCCGGGGAGACGTGATCGAAATCTTTCCCGCCTACGCGGAGGACCGGGTGCTCCGGGTGGAGATGTTCGGCGACCAGGTGGAGTCGATCTTCGAAGTGGACCCCCTGCGCGGGGAGGTCCTGGCCGAACTCCGGGAGGTCACGGTCTTTCCAACCACCCATTACGTGACTCCCGAGGAAAGGATGGCCCGGGCCCTGGAGACCATCGAGGAAGAGCTGGAGGAGCGTCTCGCCGAATTGCGCTCCCAGGGCAAGCTCCTGGAGGCCCAGAGGCTCGAGCAGAGGACCCGCTACGACCTGGAACTCCTCCGGGAGACCGGGGTCTGCCAGGGGATCGAGAACTATTCGCGTCACCTGGACGGGCGGGCCCCGGGGGAGCCCCCGGCCACGCTCCTCGATTATTTTCCCCCGGATTTCCTCGTCTTCGTCGACGAGAGCCACGTGACCATTCCCCAGCTCGGAGGGATGTACGAGGGAGACATGTCCCGCAAGGAGACCCTGGTGCGCCACGGGTTCCGCCTGCCCTCGGCCAAGGACAACCGCCCCCTGAACTTCCGGGAATTCGTCGAGCGGGTGCCCAGGATGGTCTGCGTCTCCGCCACCCCCGGTCCGTGGGAGCTGGAGCAGACGGGGGGGAAGGTGGTGGAGCAGGTGATCCGGCCCACGGGCCTGGTGGACCCCCGGGTGGAGGTGCGTCCCTGCAAGGGGCAGGTGGACGACCTCCTCCACGAGGTGCGGCTCCAGGCGCGGAGGGGGCGGAGAAGCCTGGTCACTACTCTCACCAAGCGGATGGCCGAAGAACTCTCGGAATACCTCCTGGAGCTGGGAGTCAAGGCCAAATACCTCCACTCGGACATCGACACCATCGAGCGGAGCAACCTCGTCCGTGATCTCCGGACGGGTGTCTTCGACTGCCTGGTGGGGGTGAACCTCCTGAGGGAGGGCCTGGACCTTCCCGAGGTGGGCCTGGTGGCGGTCCTGGACGCGGACAAGGAGGGATTCCTTCGGTCCGAAACCTCCCTCATCCAGGTGGCTGGGAGGGCCGCGAGGAACGTGGAGGGGAAAGTGATCTTCTACGCCGACAAGACCACGGGCTCCATGGAGAGGGCCCTGGCGGAGATGCGCCGCCGGCGGGAGAAGCAGGAGAGATACAACCTGCTCCACGGGATCACGCCCCGGTCGGTGGTCAAGGAGGTGCGCCAGGGGCTTTCCCAGGTCCTGGGAGGGGAAGAAGGGCGGAAGGGAAGGAAGGGGAAAGGCGCCCGGCCGGCGGCGGAGCCCGCGGGAGGGTTCCGGAACCGGCGGGAGCTGGTGGAGACGATCACCAGGCTCCGGGAAGAGATGCTCCAGGCGGCCCGCCGGCTCGACTACGAGGAGGCCGCCAGGCTCCGGGACCGGGTGCTGGCCTTGGAGGAAGTGGACCTGGAGCTTTCCGGATGACCGTCAGAGATCTCCAGGAGAAGATTGCGCGCCTGCCCGCCGAGCCGGGGGTCTACCTCTTCAAGGACGGCTCGGGAAAGGTCCTCTACGTGGGAAAGGCCACGAGCCTGAAGGCGCGGGTTCGATCCTACCTGCGCCCCGGGGGGGACGGCCGTTTTCTCATTCCCTTCCTGGAGGAACGGGCCCGGGACCTGGAGTTCCTCGTGACCCGCTCCCCCGGCGAGGCCCTTCTCCTGGAGGACTCGCTGATCAAGAAGTTCAAGCCTCCCTTCAACATCGATTTCAAGGACGACAAGAACTACCTCCTCATCCGGATCGATCCTTCCCGGGAATGGCCCGGCCTGGCGGCGGTCCGCAAGCGGAAGAAGGACGGGGCCCTCTACTTCGGGCCCTTCCCCTCGGCCCATTCCACCAGGAGGACCCTTTCGGCCCTGAAGCGGGTGCTCCAGCTCAGGGACTGCAAGGAGAGCGAGTTCCGCAACCGGACCCGGCCCTGCTTGAAATACGAAATGGGCATGTGTTGCGCCCCCTGCGTGGGTCTCGTGGACCGGGAGGAATACGCCCGGCGCGTGGAACGGGCGGTGCGGGTCCTCAAGGGAGAAGGCCTCCGGGTGGCCCGGGCCTTGCGGAGGGAGATGGAGGAGGCGGCGGAGCGCCTGGAATTCGAGAAGGCCCAGGTCCTCAAGGAGAGGGCCGAAGCCCTCGAACGGATTTGCGGGGCCGGCGTGGTGACCCGGGGCACCGGGGAGACCAGGGACGCCTTCGGCCTCTTCCGGGCGGGGAAGGAGGTGGAGATCTCCCTCGTTCCGGGGCTGGAACGCCACCCCAAGTACGTC
>CAYQBW010000516.1:0-2850 GCA_964415725.1 uncultured Planctomycetia bacterium | reverse complement strand
CTGGTATTCCCTGGTCCAACGGAGCATGAACCGTTTCGGGTGGCCCCACATGTCGTCCGTGGCCAACATGAACAATTGGCCGGGCGGAGGAGGGTTTGGGGTTTGAGAAGGGAGATTGGCAATGTACCAACCCTTGAACTGAAGGGATTGGGTGACCTGCCAATTTCCGTCATAAAGAACGCCTCCGCTGGGGTGCATCGAGAAACTTTCGTGTAAGATGCCCTCGGAATCGGGGAATACTTCGAAATAATTCATTGAGCATGCCGCGTGGAACATGCCTTCCCTGTATTCCGAGGTCAGGAACCAATGGTCTTTGTTTTCTCTAGGGACATCGAATTTTATCACCGGAAATCTTGCCCACCTGGCCCAGGACTTAGGCGTGTAGGTCCCTGGCTCAGGGCCTTGGATTGGATAGTAAATGGATATGCGCCACCGGATCATGTCCAGCCATTGGCCGTGGAGGTTTCTTTGATCGATTGGTTGAGCTTGTTCATATCCCCCGGCACTGATGTCCATGATTACTTGGACCCTGTCTTTCTGCCCGGCACCGCCCCAATCGATATCGTAAGTGAAGATAAATTGAAGGTTTTGGGTCGTAGCTCCTGGGGCAGGGGTCGATATTTCCCCCACAAGGGTGATTGTTGGATCGTTTGCGGCTGGTGGAAGGAACTTGGAAGGTCCTGGATAGGTCGATGAAAACTTCTCGAGCTGAACCTGGAACAAGGATTCGTAATAATTAATCGAAGAAAGGGTCCTCCCGGCCTGGGTCAGGTTTTTGAGGTAAAGGTTCCCGTTGGTGTCGATTACGATTTCGGCTTTGACCTTTTCTTGTCCTTGGTTAGGGTTGTCCGTTACATACCAGGTCCCGGGGGTGAAGGATTGGGCGTGGAGGGCGCAGGCCAGGGCCGCAAAGGCCACAAAAGTGGAAAAACTTTTGGAAAAGGCGGTTTTGGCCTTTTTTGGGGGGGGGGGCGTCTCAAAGTGAGGCGTTCAGCGGCTTCTTCTCTTTTCATGGTTCCTCCTTATGGGTTGAAAAGAACGAAAGACGATTACCTTTGTAACCCTTTTTTGGGGAAGGTCAATCCCCTCCTGTCTGGAAATCGGGGTAAAAAAATACCTTTTTGTGAGGTTAGGCCGGTGTTGTGGTTTTGGGTTTTCCGTGGCAGCGTCCCCGAGGTGGGTGGAACTTTGGAGGGGGAGGCTGTCCCCTTTGCCGGCTGGAATGGTTGCAACCCAATGAAAACAGAAGGCTAAGGAGGCAGGAGGAAGTTTCTACCCGTGGATGTCCGGCAGTGGATGTCCAAGATTGGCATCCATGAAATGGAGTGCCTTCGGCGACCTGGATTTTGAACCCAAAACCTCGCAAAGGAGGGGATCGAGGGGATGACCCGTGAGGGGGCCTGTTCCCTGCTTCAGGCCGCCCTGGCCGGGGCCCTCTACTTCACCTGGTACCGCCGCCTCCCGCCCCGGGAGGAATAAATCCGGTTCCGGGGATCCAGGTTCCCCCCTTTCAGTGGAGGAAGGTGACCTTGGCTTCCGGGAACCCGGATTTCCGGGCCGTTTCCAGGACCCGGGCCAGGAGGGCGGAAGGGACACCGGGGCCTACCTGGACGGTGAGTTTCGGGGTCCCTTCCCGCCGGGCCTTCTTGAGAAAGGGGAGGAGTTGCTTTTCCGGAATCGGGCGGTAGGAGGGCCCCCCTCGGGCGCCCCTGTTCGGAATCATCCTGGAGATCCGGAATTCCGGTTTTTTCTTTGTTCCCGCGTTTTTCAGGACCAGGACGAGGGGAGTGGAGATCTTGATCCCCGCCACGGGGGGGAAGGAGATCCGGACCGCGCCTCTTGGGCTCATCCGGCCCTTTGCGGGCGGGAGGCAAGCCTCCAGGGCGGCCACGGCCAGGGAGGTCGAGTAGACCCGGCCCGCTTCTTTGCCCCAGACCCCGGCGGGGTCCCAGGAGCCCCGGGCGCAGCCGGTCTTTTCCTGGTGGGGGAGCAAGGCCTCCAGGACTTTCTTTCGCCAGAATCTCCAGAATTCCCCGCCCATCTCCCGGGCAGACAGGGTTCCGAAATACCAGTAATACATATCGATGGAACCGGTCTCCCTGTTCCAGACCGGCGGCTTGGATCGGATCAGGCGGGCTCCCAGGAGCATGGAGGGATGGCCGGCGGGGTCGAGGCCAAGGATGAGCCGGACGTAGAGGGCCTCGGCCGTGATGGATTCGGACCAGCCGGCCGGGAATCGATCCAGAAACGCCTGGGGCCTGGCGGGAAGGGATCCCTTTGTGATGTAGCCCACCCTTCCCGTCTTGGGATCGGTCACCTGGTTGTACCAGGCCAAGGGGCCCTGGAAATCCTTGTCTTGGACCTGGAGGCCCAGGTTGGCGTAGGCCTTGGCCCAGGCCAGGGCCGTGACGGCCCATCCCGTGACGGAGCTGTCGTTGTCCCCCGAACGGGGGAAATAGCGCCAGGCCTTGTAGGGATTCCTGGCTTCGGCGATGTAGTTCACCGCCTTTTGGGCCGTCTTCTCGAGAGACACCTCCCGGGATTCTCCAAAAGCCCGGACCATGGCGATGGCGGCGATGAGGTGGGAATACATGAAGGACCGGGAGGTTCTTCCCCCGAAAAGTCCGTCATTCTTCTGGATCCCCTTGAGCCAGAGAACGGCTTTCTTTACGGTGTCCCGGTAATTCCCCCGGACGGGGGAATTGCCTTTTCCCAGGAAGGCCAGGAGGGCAAGGCCGGTGACGCCCACGTCATGGATCGGGGCGCCCGGACCGGAGCACCCGGCGCCTTTGCAGTGGACGTTGAAACGGCTTGCGCTCCACTTGCCGTCCTGGTCCTGGTGGCGGGCCA
>CAYQBW010000515.1:418-2866 GCA_964415725.1 uncultured Planctomycetia bacterium | reverse complement strand
CATCCTGGACTTCGAAAAGGATTTCCCCGCCGCTAGGGTTGTGAAACTCGAGCAGAATTACCGCTCCACCGAAAAGATCCTCAGGGCCGCCGGAACGGTCATTTCCAACAACCTGGCACGCAAGGAGAAGGACCTCTGGACGGAGAAGAGGGGCGGGGAACCCCTGGTCCTTCTCGAGGCTCCCTCGGCGGAAGAGGAGGCCCTCCGCGTGGCGGCCCGGGTCCGCTCCTGGCTCGCCTCGGGGGTGCCTCCCCGGGAGATCGCCGTCTTCTACAGGGTGAACGCCCGGTCCCGCCTGCTGGAAGCCGCCTTCCGGGCGGAGGGCATCGACTACCGCGTGGTGGGGGCCTTGTCCTTCTACCAGCGCCGCGAGATCAAGGACGTCCTGGCCTGGCTCCGCCTGGTGGTCAATCCCTTCGACGAGATTAGTTTCTCCAGGGCCGTATCCGCCCCTCCCAGGGGGGTGGGCGGCAAATTCCTGGAGAGGATCCTCGCGCGGGCCCGGAGCCTCGGGCTCTCCCCGGTGGACGTTGCGGCCGACCCGGCGGGGATCGCCAGGCTTACGTCCAAGGCCAAGGAGGGCCTGGCCGCCATGGCCAGGCTCGTGGCCTCCCTCAGGGAAGACGCTCCCCGAGCCGCCGCCTGGGAGATGGTCCGCCGGGCCCTGGACGAGACAGGCTACCTGGACTGGATCCACGAGACGGCCGATCCCCTGGAGGCCCGGGACCGGGAGGCCAACCTGGACGAACTTCTTTCGGCGGCCGCCCAGGTGGACGAGCGGGATCCCCGAGGCGGGCTGGCGGCCTTCCTCGAGCGGGTCTCCCTGGTCTCCGACCAGGACGGTCTCGCCTCCAAGGGAGAGGCGGTCCAGCTCATGACCTTGCATACCGCCAAGGGCCTGGAGTTCGACGCCGTCGCCATCGTGGGCCTGGAGGAAGGGACCCTCCCCCACCTTTTCAGCATCGATTCCGAGGAAGGCCTTGAGGAGGAACGGAGGCTCTTCTACGTGGGGATCACCCGGGCCCGGAAACATCTGCTCCTCTCCTTCGCCGAGTCCATGATGAGCGCCGGAGAGTGGCGGGAGATGGAGCGCTCCCGTTTTCTCAGGGAGATTCCCCGGGATGTTTTCACCACCTGGGACCCGGAGGATGAGGACGAAGAGGAGGAGGACCCGGAAGAAGAGAGGGCTCTTCCCCCCGCTCCTCCCGGAGAAGGGCCGGGGCCGGGCGTCCGGGTGCGCCACGGCAGCTACGGGGAAGGGGTGATCAAGGCCGTGCGGGGAGACAAGCGCAACAAGCGCCTGGTCGTGGATTTCGGGGAAGCGGGGACCAAGATTCTGCTTCTCGAATACTCGGACCTGGAGTTCCTGTGAAGGAGGGCGGACTTTTCAAGGAGCTGGAGCGCCTCCTGGGGGAGATCCGGGAGGCCGCCGGCGAGGAGGGCCTGGACCGGGCGGCGGAGATCCTGGCCGGGCTGAGGGGGAAGGTCCGGGGGGAAAAGGGAAAGGCCTGGCCGGGCCGTTACGGCATGATCGGGGCGAGCCCGGCCATGAAGAAGGTCTGGGAAGCCCTGGAGAAGGTGATCGACAGCGACCTGGCCGTGCTGGTCACGGGAGAGAGCGGAACGGGCAAGGAACTCGTGGCCAAGGCGCTTCACGAATACGGCCCGCGCAAGAACAAGCCCTTCGTCGTCACCAATTGCGCCGCCATCCCCGAGACCCTCCTGGAAGGAGAACTCTTCGGCCACGTCCGGGGCGCCTTCACCGGCGCCGTGCGGGACCGGGCCGGCCGTTTCGAGGAAGCCCACGGGGGGACGATCTTCCTCGACGAGATCGGGGAGATGAGTCCTTCCATGCAGAGCAAGCTCCTCAGGGTCCTCCAGGACGGGGAGGTGCGCCGGGTGGGGTCCAACAAGGTCCGCAAGGTGGACGTCCGGGTCGTGGCCGCCACCAACCGGGACCTGGCCGAGGAGGTCCGGAAGGGCTCCTTCAGGGAGGACCTCTTTTTCCGCCTCCAGGTCTTCCCCATCCATCTCCCTCCCTTGAGGGAGCGGGAAGGGGACGCCCTCCTTCTGGCCCGTTTCTTCCTGGAGCAATACACCAAGGGCACGCCCAGGGAAGGCCTGGTCCTTTCCAAGGAGGCGGAGCGGGCCATTCAGGCTCATCCCTGGCCGGGAAACGTCAGGGAGATCCAGAACGCCCTGCGCAGGGCCGTGGCCCTGGCCCGGGGGCCCCGGATCGAGGCGGAAGACCTGGGCCTGGCCCCGGGCGATTCATGAAGCCCCCGGGCTGGTGTAGACTCTTCTTTTCTCCGGGCCTTTTTCCACTTTGAAGCTCCCATCGGGTCCGGGGAGGCAGGCAGGAACGGCGAAAATGGCGATTCCCGGGAACCAATCCAGGAAAGAGAAGCCGGGTTCCAGGCGTCGGCGAGGTCCTTCGGCGGCTTCCCT
>CAYQBW010000515.1:0-408 GCA_964415725.1 uncultured Planctomycetia bacterium | reverse complement strand
AGAAGGAGGGTTCCGCCCCGGGGGTGGCGGGGCTCGCCCGGGAGCACGCGGCCCGGCTGGCCGCCCGGCGGGAGGCGGAAGAGATCTACGCCTCGGTCTGGGCCCGGCGGCGGTCCATGACGGAAGGAAAAATGATCGAGGCCCTCCGGGCGGCCATCGAGAAGGCCCGGGCCCGGGGAAGGAGGTTCACGGCCCAAGCCCTGGAATTGAAGCTCGCCAATCTCCCGGAGGCTCTCCTGGCGGACCTGGGGGACTCGTCGGGGAAGAGGGCGGCCCGCCTCCTGGAAGGCCGGAAGGCCCGGATCGCCACGGCCGAGGTGGTGAACCAGGTGGACCGGCTCGTGGAGGAGGATCGCTACGGGGCGGCTCTCCGGCTCCTGGATCAGGCCCGGGCCGCGGCCCGGTCTC
>CAYQBW010000514.1:0-2869 GCA_964415725.1 uncultured Planctomycetia bacterium | reverse complement strand
GCCCAGGCCCACCCTGGCCTGGACCTGCCGTCCCGCTTCCTAGCCCGGATTCTTCTCCAGTTTCAGGGAACCGGGACCCGCCGGGGCACGTCTTTTGGACTGCTTCTCTTCATTTCTTTTCTTCCCTTCCGGGGCGTTCCGGCCCTGGCTCCCCCTGGCCCGGGCCGGGCCCCCACGAAACTCCAGAAGGAGGACGGCCATGAAACGATTCCTTTCCCTCACCCTGGCGGGGGCCCTCCTGGCGGGAGCGGCCTCGAGCCAAACGGTTCTCACCGGGCTCGGCGAAGTGCCGTGTCTCACCCCCACTCTGGGCCTGGCGACCCAGAAGGTCTGCAGCAGGCCCACTTGGTGTATGACCAAGCTCAAGCCAAACCCGGCCCTCTGGGCGGGGGCCACAACCTGGGACGCGACCTTGAAGGCGGCCTGGGTGAGCAACGGGTCCCTCTACGGGGTGGTCTACCCCTCCACTTGCGGCAACTCCTGCAAGTGCGTCTGCAAGACCCTCTGCCTCAAGATGTGGCCCATCAAGAACTACATCACCGGAATGGCGATGAACTCCGCCAAGAGAATCCTGTTTATCAGCGACTCCAACCACGCCATCCGGACCTTCTATGTGCCCAAGCCCTGCGAGATCAAGCAGGTCCGCACCTGCCGCATCCGCCTGCCCTACCGCTGGTACATCACGGGCCTGGCCTACGACAAGGTCCACGACTACCTGTTCTACGTAACCTCAAACTTCAGCCCCCTCACGGTCCCGGTGTCCATCCTCTACGTGGCCAAGGCATCCTCTCCCTGCAAACCCTTCTGCAAGTGGCAGGTTCCCAAGTGCTCCATCGCACTCTTCGGACCGGCCACGGGACTGGCCTACGACCCGGCCACCAGGACGGTGTTCGTCACGGACGCCAAGGGCAAGACCGCCGTGGTGAAATGGGACGGAAAATGCGGGTTCAAGCTCGCCTCCTGCTGTCCCGCCTCGCCGGTGAAACGCTACTACGGAATCGGGGTCAGGGGCTCAATCCAATGCCCCCCATACTTCGGAACCTCCAGGAAGACCTCCTGGGCCTCCACGCCCTGCCCCAACATCGAGTGCCAGAAATGTGATCCCCTCCCGGGTTACGCCGGAGGGCTTCCCCAGGTCGGGAACCTGAACTTCCGGCTCACCATGGTCAAGGGACCCAATCCCAGGAAGTACCGGCACTTCGTCTTCCTCATGCTGAACATGGGCAACCACTGCGGGATCCAGCCCCTGGGCTTCCCCTGCGGGCCCATCTACCTCTATCCCAAGCCGGATTCCTGGTTCTACGCGGCCCTCGTTCCCTCCATGGGCGGAAGCCTGAAATGCAGCCTCAGCGCCCAGTTCCGCATGCCGATTCCGGCGAATCCCGCCCTCAAGTGCTACAAGTTCTGCGGCCAGTGGGCGGTCTTCAACCTGCGGACCGGCATGCTTCCCCTTCCCTGGTGCCTGACGGCCACCAAGCAATTCTCCGTCCGCATCGGAGGGTGACCCGGGCAATAACGTGAAAATTTGTAGGGGACGCCCGAGGGACGGCGCCTTGCGCCGTCCCGACGGTCGTCCCGCGATCGGGGCCCCCAAATCCCGATGGATCCGGCACGATTCCCCATTTTCCCCAGGGCGGGGTGATCCCAAATTCCCGGAACCGCCCGGGCCGACGTTCGGCCCCGAAGACGGCGCCTCCGGCGGCCCCTACACGCCTCCGGACGGCGGGATGATTCGGAATACCCGGAACCTTCCAGGCCGATATCCCATCCGGTTCCCATGGGCTGTAGGGGACGCCCGAGGGACGGCGCCTTGCGCCGTCCCGACGGTCGTCCCGAACAGGCCCTCTTTCTACTGGAAGGTCCCCCGGAACCGGGTGACCGGGCCCACGGGGGTCCGCATGATGGAGCCCCGGGAGGCGGTGCTGGAATTCGTGAAGACGGAATTCAACACCGTGGGAGGACGCCTGTCGGGCCAGACCAGGCATCGAACTCCCCCCGTAAAGAGCAGGCCCGCCGGGTTGGCCCCGGGCGCCCAGGCCGCGGCCTGGGTGAAGACCTGGGCCAGGGCCAGGGCGGGGTTCCTGGGAATGGGCAAACTCAGGCCCGGAAACCCGCTTCCCGAACCCTGGAGAACGTAGAGAATCTCCAGGGAGGTATAGAGCTTGCATCCCGGGGCCCCCAGGAAGGCCAGGTCCAGGGGGAGGGGGGTTCCCCCGATCCGGTCGCACCGGGCTCCCACCCAGGCCAGGAGCGTTCCCGGTTTCGCCAGGTTGGTGGAGAAAGAAATGGAGAGGGACCCTCCCAGCTTGAGGGGATAGGGAGAGACCGAGAGATCCACGTATTCCCCCGCCTTCCCCTTGCAGCCAGGGCCCAGGGGGGCGGTCATCCCCGAGGTCCCGTAGAACTGGGCGTGGGCGTCGGCGACCCATTCCACCCAGGAGGATGGAGATCCCTTTCCGAGGATATCCAGAAGGAGATTCCCCTTCCTGCGCTCGTAGAGAAAGGGCTTCGAAAAAGGGAAGACCGCCGCGAAGGGGGCGGGCCCGGCGGCGCAGGCCGGCTGGGGCGGAAAGACCACCCGGGAGGACTCGAAGACCTTGACCGCCCCGGGACCCAGGTTCTGGGCGAAGGTTCCACGGATCGCGTCGGGGATCCTGGCGCAGTGATCGGCCAGGATCCTCCTGTGAACCTTCCGGGCCTGGAAGGGCTTGTTCCGGTCGCAGTCCCTGCGGAAGGCCACGGCCGTGATCACCGCCCTGGTCCGGGCGATCTGGGCCCCGTCGTAGAGAACCTGCTCGTGCATGTCCTCCCAGCCCGCCAGGTAACGGTCCCCGCCCCGGCCCTCGAAATGCTCCACGTAGTCCGGGCA
>CAYQBW010000513.1:0-2876 GCA_964415725.1 uncultured Planctomycetia bacterium | reverse complement strand
CCTTCCCTCCCTTCTCCCCCGGAGAGGGCGCCTCTCTACCGCCTGCCCTCCCGGGCTCCTCCCTCCCGCTGATCCACAGGCGGAGACTCGTCCCTTTCGGGCGGGGTCTCCTCGTGCGGTGAAAGGATCAGTGTATTCCGGATGGGAGGATATACCATGAGCAATTGGAAGAACGCCCTGGCAGCAGGGGTTTTCCCGGGCCTGCTTTGCCTGGGATGGGCGGCCTGCGGCTCCGCGCGGGCCCAGGAAGGAGGGGGGAAGAAGGAGTCCGGCCGGGACCTGGAGAGGCAGATCCGGGAACTCCGCCGGGAGATCCGGGACCTGAAGGCCCGGATGGAAAGCGGGACCCAGGCGGCCCCGGGCCCGGGCCGGGCCGCCGTGGAGAGTTCCGGTGGAGCGGGCTTCGGTCTTCTGGGAAGACTCGGGCAGACCACGGGATTCTCCAATACCTTCAACCCGGCCATCGGGCTCACGGCCGATTCGCTCTTCGCCTTCAACTCGCGCCACGACTCGGGGGACGAGTGGAACAGGTTCCACCTGCGCTCGGCCGAGCTCGGGATCTCGAGTTACATCGATCCCTACGGCTGGGCCTACGCGGTCATCGAGAGTCACATGGGGGAGCACGTGGGGGTGCCCGAGGCGGCGGGCAACCTCTACGTGGGGCCCGACGACTGGAACCTCCGCCTCAAGGCGGGCAAGTTCCTTACGGATTTCGGGAAGATCAACCAGGTCCACGACCACGACCTGCCCTTCACGGAGAGGCCGTCTGTCCTGGAGGATTTCCTGGGGGGCGCCAACATCGGGACCGGCGCCGAGCTCCACCAGTGGTTCGGGCTCACCGAGGACATCCCCCTCCGGTGGTCGCTTGGGATGTTCAACAAGACCGAGGGCCACAGCCACGCCGTGGACGCCGTGGAAGAGGACCAGGATACATCACGCTCCACCGGTTACAGGGGGTTCCGGGATTTCGCTTACGGGGGAAGGGTGACGATCTACACCGAACTCTCCGACGCCTGGACCCTGCAGGTTGGGACCAGCGGCCTCTTCCAGGGGGAGCAGGAGGTGTTCAGGGAGACCGTGCCCGGGACCTGGAGGGGCTACGACCTGGAGAACCGCCTCACCAACGGGGTGGACATCACCCTGAAATGGCTCGAGGCCACGGGCGGGTCCAGCCTGGTCTGGGGGACGGAGATCCTGCGCTCCCGGGCGCACTACCTGGACGACCGGTGGAATCCCGGGCGGGTCTACAGGGACCACGCCCTGGGGGGCTACACCTACCTTCTCTACAAGTGGAACCAGCACTGGTCCGCCTACGTGATGTACGACCGCCACCAGGTCCCGGGAAGGTCGCGGCTCGGCCGGGCGGATTACTCGGCGGGGATCACCTGGGATCTCAGCCATTTCAACCGCCTCAGGATCCATTACAGTTACCGTAATATAGAGGGCGACGAGGACTCCCACGTGGTCTACCTGCAGTGGGTCTTCGTGATCGGAACCCACGCCCACGGAATGGACTGGTAGAAGGAGGGGAAGGATGGATTCGAAAAAAGGTTTTCTTTTTGCGGCGTTTCTCCCGGTTCTCGTTCTGGGGGGCTTGCCCGCCCGGGCCTGGGGGAAGATCCGGGTCGTCGCCACCGTGCCGGACCTGGCCTTTCTGGCCAAGGAGATCGGCGGAGACAGGGTCCGGGTCCGGGCCCTTGCCAGGGGGGGACAGGACCTGCACGCCGTTCCCGCCAGGCCGACCTTTCTTCTCAGGATCAGCCGGGCCGATCTCTTCCTCGAGCTCGGCCTGGACGCGGAGCACGCCTGGGTGCCGCCCCTGATCTACGCCTGCCGCAACAAGAAGGTGCGCCCAGGCGGGATCGGTTTCGTGAACTGTTCCGCCGGGATCCGCCCCGTGGAGGTGCCGGGGCGCCTCAGCCGGGAGCAGGCCGGGGACCTCCACCCCATGGGGAATCCCCATTACAACCTGGACCCGGAAAACATGCGGATCGTGGCGCGGAACATCTTTACGGGCCTTTGCAGGGTGGACCCCGCCGGGAAGGCCTTCTACGAGAAGCGCCTGGCGGCCCTCATGAAGCGCTTCGACGTAAAGGAGAGGGAGTGGTTCCGCATGGCCCGGGACCTGAAGGGCCTGGCTGTGGTGACGTATCATCTTTCCTGGTCCTACTTCGCCGGACGCTTCGGGATCCGCGTGGTGGGGACCATCGAACCGAAACCCGGGATCGAGCCCACTCCTTCCCACCTGGCGGAACTCCTGGAGACCATGAAGCGTGAAAAGGTGAAGGTGATCATCCGGGAGCCCTATTACAGCGAAAAGATCCCCTCCTGGCTGGCCCGGAAGACCGGGGCCGTGGTGGTGACCCTTCCCAATACGGCCGGGTGGGACGGCGCGGGGAAGACCTGGTTCGACCTGATGGACTACATCCTGAAGAGCCTCCGGAAGGCCGTGGGCCTCCCCCCTGAACCTCCGGAGAAGGCCGGCGTGAAGAAGGCGGAGGATGGAAAGGGATGAGTTCCCCTGAAGAGACGCTCCTCCGCATGGAGGGAGTGTCCCTGGGATACCAGGGAAGGCCAATCCTCTCCGGGGTGGACCTGGAGATCCGCGCGGGGGAATTCCTGGTGATCCTGGGCCCCAACGGGGCGGGAAAGACCACGCTGGTGCGGGGGATCCTGGGCCTTCTGGCTCCCATGGAGGGAAGGATCCTCTTTCCAAGGGAGGAGCGGGGCGGGCCGCCCCCGTCGGGATACGTTCCCCAGCGGGAATCCCTGGATCCCCTCTTTCCCTTTACGGCGGCCGAAGTGGTGGAAGGGGGGCTCCAGGCCCGTCTGAAGCCCTGGGAGCGGGCCGGGAGACGTGCCGGGGAGGTGGAGCG
>CAYQBW010000512.1:0-2883 GCA_964415725.1 uncultured Planctomycetia bacterium | reverse complement strand
CGGGTGGGCTTTTCGCCCCTTGTCTCGGAATCGGCGCCCTCACGGGGCTCTCCTTCCACCGGGTCCTTACCCAGGTTCTTCCCCGGGAGATGTGGCCGGAAGGTGGGTTCTTCAGCCTTCTTGGGATGGCCGGGGTGATGAGCAGCGTCCTCCAGGCCCCCATGACGGGGATCTTCCTCATCGTGGAGATCACCGGCGGATACGATCTCCTCGTGCCGGTGGTGGTGGTGGCCGTCTTGAGCGCCACCTTGAGCCAGTTCTTCGAGCCCCACTCGGTCTACCACCAGGAACTCCTGGAGAGGGGGGAGCTTCTCAGGCCCAGGACGGACGCCCGGATCCTGGCGGACCTGGAGATCTGGGAACTCCTGGAGAAGGACTTTCACAAGGTCCCGCCCGAGATGACCCTCAAGGAATTCCGGGAGGTCCTCCAGCGTTCCCGGCGCGATCTCTTTCCCGTGGTGGAAAACCACACGGGGAACTACCTGGGGACCCTGGTCCTGGACGAGATCCGGCCTTACATCTTTTCTTCCGGCTTCTACGACCAGCTCCTCGTAGAGGAAGTCATGGACCGGGATTATCCCACGGCCTCCCCCGAGGAGGAGCTGGGGGAAATCCTGGAGCGGATGAACGAAAAGGAAGTGGCCTGCGTGCCGGTGGTCATGGACGGAAGGGTCCTGGGGCTTCTTTCCAAGGCCACCATACTTGACCACTACCGGTGGGAACTCATTGTGCAGGAGTGACCTGCAAGGAGGGAAAGGTGATCACCAGCTCGCTTCTCCATATCTTCCGGAACGTGCCCTACGGGCGGGAGACCCTCATGCAGTCCGCCTATTTCTGCCGGATCATGGACGTTTCCCTCCACATCTACTTTCCCGTCCACGACCAGTTCCTCATGTATTTCCAGAACCGGATCGTGACGGTGCCCCTGGATGCCACCTACTTGCGGGATCCGGACACGGCAAGGGACCACGCGAGGGAGATCGTGGAGAAGGAGGGGATTACCTTCCACCCCGTGGAGCCCAAGGGATACACGGCCTCCACTCTCCCCGAGGTGCCCGTGCATTTCCAGTTCATGACCTGCCCCAGGGTGCTGAGCGATCTGCACGTGCGGATCGGCCTGGGGCACGTGGGCCCCAGGGTGCGCCAGATCGTGAAAAACGCGCCCTTCCCGGTGCTCCTGCCGGCCCACCTGGCGCGGGAGTGGAAGAGCGTGACCTCCTTTTTCGGTGGATCGGATCATTCCATCAAGGCCCTCCACCTGGCGGCCCAGATCTCCAAGAAGACCGGGTTTCCCCTCAACCTGTTCACCTGGTCCGAGGGACGGCCAAGGAGGCACTTCGAGAAGGTCCTGGAAGAGAAGGGGGGGATGAAGGAGCTCGAAGGCGTGGAATGGCGCTGGATCTTCCGGGAGGACCATGACGTGAAGGTGAGCCTCTACGAAATTCCCTACGACTCGATCCTGGTGGCGGGCTCCTTCGGTTCCGGCGAGGTCCGGAAGGTCCTTTTCGGCTCCTTCACGGAAACCCTCCATTCCGTCCTGCCCAATCCCATCATCCTGGTGGGCCCTCTTTACCACCGCATATAAAAAAAAGGGCCCGGGATTTCATCCCGGGCCCGGCTTTTCCTTGACCTCCCTCACCTTCTGGAAAGGGAAGGTTCCGCCTTTTCGCTCTGGCTGGGCTCAGAGCCCGGAGGCGTCGCCCCGGGCAAGGTCATTTTTCGGCCTGCCGGCCAGGAAACTGTAGGGAGTCTTCTCCAGCCACTTCAGGATGTCCGGCAGGGGGGTGCAGAGCCCCATGTGGGGGACCACGGCGGGGTTGAACTTCCCGTGGGTGAAGATCTTGCTGAACACTCCCACCAGGTGCCGGCTGTCCGCCAGGAAGACCCCTCCGCCCGAGTTCCCCAGGTAGGTGGGGGCGTTGATCATCCAGTAGTTGGCCCCGGCGATCCGGTTCTGGAGGTCCGTCACCACTCCCTCGGTGGGAATGGGGTCGTTACCGAGAGGGCAGCCCACGGCCACGACCTTGGTGAAGACGTCCAGGTTCTTCAATTCCTCCGGGGTAGCCAGGGAGGCCGTGTAGGGGATCCGGACCTTGCTCCTGAGCTTGAGGATGGCCAGGTCGATCCGGGTCTCCTGGGCCACCAGGTCGGCCTTGAAGTCCTTCTTCCCCTCGGGGAGGTAGACCGTCACCTCCACCACCTTCTCCTTGTCCTCCGGGATGTCGGCGAAGATGTCCCGCACCACGTGGTAGGAGGTGAAGACGAAGGTCTCGTAGCCCGGGCCTTTCCGGGCGGGGCCGCTGTAGACCAGGGTCCCCGAACCCACCGTGTCGGGGCCGTTGAGCTGGACCGAGGGAAGGAGGAGGGCCTTCCGCAGGTGCTCCTTGTCCTCCAGGAGGCTCACCTTGAGGCGGTTCAGGGCCTCTTCCTGCTTCTTGAGCTTGTCCGCCACCAGGGCCGCGTTTTTGGCCACCGAACCCCATTTGCCCTCTTCCTCGCGGAGTTCCCGCAGGTCCCGGGTCACTTCCTCTTTCTGGAGGGTCCCCTGTTCCAGGGCTTTCTTGACTTCTCCCAGGTGGTGGTTCTGGGTGGAGAGCTTCTTCTCCATCTCCTGGAGGGCCCGGGTGAGTTGGGCCAGGCGTTCCTGGAGCCGGCCGATTCGGGCATCCCGTTCCTTCCGGTCGGCGCCGAGGAGAAACCGGGCCTGGGCGAGGTCCGACTCCAGCCGCGAGATTTCCCGGTCTTTCCGGCTGTGGGTCGTGTTCATGAGGTTGAGTTTTTCATGGAAGTAGCCCAGGGTCGCGATGACTCCTCCCACGAGGGCGATTTCCAGGATGGATCTCTTCATGATGAGCTTCCCCCGCTCCTTGGATTGGTTTCCAT
>CAYQBW010000511.1:0-2884 GCA_964415725.1 uncultured Planctomycetia bacterium | reverse complement strand
GTCGAGGGATCCACCTTGATGTCCAGCTTGTAGTGCAGGACGTCGAAGGCGGAACCCTGGGCCGCCGCGGGCAGGGCGAGGAGAAGACTAGAAAGAAGAAAATAAGCTGGGCGCATGAATTTCGTCCTTTCCATTTTTTCAATCATTTCAGCGGGTTTCCAAAGACGAGTTCTCCGAAGGGGGGTCAAAAGAAACCGAGTTCCACTTTCAAGGCGGCGGAGCTCGGGCCCGAACCCGAGGAAGGCTGAACACTCCCTACTTGGGCTTTGAGCCCCCGGGTCGTCACGATCCCGGCCGGGTTGGCCTTCCGGTCGAGGACGGCCCATTGCATGTAGAAAACGGACCTCTCCAGGGCGGGAGAATTAGGGACAGCCATGTCCACGAAAGCCTTTCCCGAATTCCCCGTGGAAGAGGGATTCATGAAGATGACGCCAACGTTCAAGTCGCAACCGGGGGCCCCCATGAACCCCAGGGACAAGGGCAAGGACAGGCCGGCGAACCTGGTGGAGCTCCTCCCGATGAAGAGGACCGCCGGGGCCCGGGGTTTCGCCCTGTCCAGCCCCACCCTGAAGAAGTTGGCCCCGAGCCAGGGGAGGGAGTAGGGCGAGAAGACGGGAACCTTGCCGTTGGACCCGGCGCAGCCTTTGCCGTAAGTCTGAACGGAAGCGTTGGGCCTGACGCCGACTTTGTAATACCTGGGCTCCGTGGCCCTGCGGAACCCGGCCTTCGAATTCAAATCCGATCCAAGTGCCAGGACGTCCAGGACCAAGTTGTCCTTGCCGTTGAAGACGAAGGGCCGGGAAAGGGGGATCCGGTTCCACTGGTTGGCCGTGACCGTCCAGGAAAAGGCCGCCTGGTTGAAGACCGTGAAGGCCGGGCCCGAAAAAGAGGCGGCGAAGGTGGGTCCCAGGGTCCCCGATGTGTTGTGGCCGAGCTTGAGGACCACGGCCTTGAAGAGGTAGGTCCCGCTTCCCGCAGGAGCGAACCCGACGGAGCGCACCACGCCCGGCTTGGCCGGAAGGTAAGTCTTCTTCAGGAGAAACTGGCAGCGCTGGTTCGCCCAGGAGGACGATCCTGTTCCGAAGGGGATGACGTTCGCGGTTCCCGAAGCGGCGTTGGAATCGGGGATGTAGAAGTACTTGGTCTGGGAAGAGAGAATGCCGCAAAGGAGGAGAGAAAGTGCCGCGGCCTGGAAAACGACATGCTTAACGACACGTTTCATGGTTCCGCCTCTTGGGAGCGCCTTCTCCGGTCCCCCTGGGAGATCCGTCCGGAGAAGCGCCCCGGTTCGAACTGAAAGCAAGGGAAGGGGGAAAGGGAAGACTCCATGATGGATCTTCCAGGCAGGCCGGGCAACCCCTCCGGCAAGGCCCGCCAGTTTGGGGGCTCCGGGAACCGATGTAGGGAGAATGCCGGGACAGCCCGTTGCCAGGGGGCTCTCCAGGGCTTTGAATCTCTCCGATGATCGCCTGGATCCAAAGATCTGTGGAGCGTTTCAAAGAGGAACAGAAACGCTTCCACGACTTCCTTCTGGAGGTGGACTCCGGGGAGAGGGACCTCTCCTGGCCCACCCGGGTCCTCCTGTACGTGGTCCGGGTGCTCTACTACGCGGGCAAGGGCTTCTGGTTCGACGACGGGTTCAGCCGGGCCGCCGCCCTCTCCTACTCCATTCTCTGCTCCATGGTCCCCCTGGCGGTCCTCCTCCTCTACGCCCTTCTCAACGACAAGCTCCCCTGGCACCTCCACGACTACGCCCAGAGCGCCATCGATTTCGTTCAGAGCATCCTGGTGCCTTCCAAGGCCAAGGAAGTGGTTGCCTACCTGGACCAGCTCCAGGAGAAACTCGCCCACGCCCGGGATCCCCTGGGCCTGGTGGGCCTGGGCTTCCTGGTGATCATCGCCTTCTCCATGCTCAACATGCTGGAGGGGGTGATGAACGCCGTCTGGAAGGTCAAGTCCCCGCCGCTGCGCTTCGGCAGGCTTCCGGCTTTCCTGCTCATCCTTTCCCTGGGGACGGCCATGATCGGCCTCACCCAGGTGGTTCATCTCCCACCCCTGGTCTCCCGGGCCCTGGGCTATCTCCTTCCCTGGATCATCGTGGCCACCATCTTCTTCCTTATCTTTTTCCTCGTCCCCAACACCAGGGTGGCCTTCCTTCCCGCCCTGGCCACGGCCGTCCTCTCCACGGCGGTCTGGTTCGGGGTGAAGGAGGGATTCGACTTCTACCTGACCCACTTCCTCACCTACGACAAGATCTTCGGCGCCGTGGGCCTGATCCCCGTCACCCTTCTCTGGATCTACTTGACGGGCGTGGTTCTCATCATGGGAGCCGAGGTCACGTACGTGGTCCAGCATTTCCTGGCCGTGGCGGACCGCAGATTCCGGATCGCCCTGAGCTCCAGGTTCTTCCCGGAATACCTGACCCTCCGGATTCTCGTCTGCCTTGCCGACAAGGACGGGCGGCCCCTCAAGTTCCGGGACATGCGGCGGGAAATCCCCCTTCCCGAGTCGGAGCTCAAGGTAGGCCTCTTGAACCTCCGCCGGGCCGGGCTGGTGACCAAGCGCCTCTTCAAGGGCTACTGCCTGGCCAGGCCCGCCGCCAAGATCGAGCTCCGGGCCTTGCTCCACTTCGGCAAGAACGCCTTGGAACAGCTGAAACTCGTGAAGGATGAAACCCCCCACGGCCGGTTCTGCCTGGCCTTGATCGAGCGGACCGTGGAGAGCGCCTCCAACGTGCTGGGCCGGAAATCCCTGGAGGAAGCCATGGAAGAGATCCGGGAAACTCCTTCCCCGGGTGAAGTTCCCACGGCCGGGGAAGACCGGGCGGTCCCGGAAGAAGAAGAAAACGCCGGGGAAACGCCCCCCCCGGCGGCCGGGGAGCTTC
>CAYQBW010000510.1:0-2889 GCA_964415725.1 uncultured Planctomycetia bacterium | reverse complement strand
CTCCACCCGGCCCCCCGTGGCCCGCCGGCCCACGAGCTTCCAGGGAAGGACCCGGGTGTCGTTGACCACCAGCAGGTCCCCCGGCTCCAGGAGTTCCGGGAGTTCCCGGAAGACCCGGTCCTCCAGGCCCGGCCTGTCCCGGCGGAGCACCAGGAGCCGCGAGGCGTCCCGGGGCTCCGCCGGCTCCTGGGCGATCGCCTCGGGGGGCAGTCCGTAGTAGAAATCCGAAGTCTTCACGCTTCCCGCCCTCCCCGGAGGCCAGGGGAACGTAAAAAACCAAGAAACACCGCCTCTCGAGAGGTTTCTCTGTAAAATCCTACCCGGCCTTTCCGCCAGGAAAGACCGGAAAGCCTCTCGGCAGGAACCTCATCGAAGCAAGGATCGGATGGACCAGATCGGACCCCTCCTGGCCCTGGTCTACTTGGGCCTCTTTGGTCTCCTCTCCCTCCTGGGAGCCCACCGGCTCCTGATGGTCCTTCTCTACCTGCGCCACCGCAAGGAAGTCCCCCGCCCGGCGGGGGCCTTTCCCGAGCCCCCCTTCGTCACGGTCCAGCTTCCCCTGTACAACGAGAAGTTCGTGGCCCCCCGCCTGCTCGAGGCCGCCGCGGCCCTGGACTGGCCCCGGGAGAAACTGGAGATCCAGGTGCTGGACGACTCCACCGACGAGACCCGGGAGGTGGTGGCCTCAAAGGTGGAGGAACTCCGGGCCCGGGGGATCCCCATCGTCCATCTCCACCGGAAAGAAAGGCGGGGTTTCAAGGCCGGCGCCCTGGCGGAGGGCCTGGAAAAGGCACGGGGGGAGTTCGTGGCGGTCTTCGACGCCGACTTCCTCCCGCCCCCAAACTTCCTGGAACGCACCGTGCCCTTCTTCACCGATCCCCGGGTGGGCATGGTCCAGGCCCGGTGGGGCCATCTCAACCGTTCCCGTTCCCTGCTCACGGCCGTCCAGGCCGTGCTCCTGGACGGCCATTTCCTCCTGGAGCATACGGCCCGCAACCGGTCGGGGCGGTTCTTCAACTTCAACGGCACCGCCGGGATCTGGCGCCGCCGGGCCATTGAAGAGGCCGGAGGCTGGGCCCACGACACCCTCACGGAAGACCTGGACCTGAGCTACCGGGCCCAGCTCGCGGGGTGGAAATTCGTCTACCTTCCCGACCTGGTCGTGCCGGGGGAGCTTCCCGCCGAGATGAACGCCTTCAAGTCCCAGCAACACCGCTGGACCAAGGGGGCCTTGGAGAATTCGCGCAAGCTCCTTCCCCTCCTCTGGAAAGCTCCGATCCCCTTCAAGGTGAAGCTGGAAGCCACCATCCACATGACCAGCAACCTGGCCTACCTCTGCATGCTCCTGGTCTCCCTCATCCTCCTGCCCGTCCTCTCCTGGCGGCTCGCCCACGCCAATACCTGGCTCACCTGGGCGGCCGACGGATTCATCCTCCTTGCCGCAACCGTCTCGGTCCTCCTCTTCTACGCCCTCTCCCAGGGCGTCCAGGGCGGGCGGCGCCTGCTTCGCTCCCTTTTTCTCTTCCCCCTCCTCATGGCCCTTGGGATCGGCATCTCCCTCAACAACGCTCTGGCCGTCCTGGAGGGCCTGGCGGGCAAGAAGACCCCCTTCGTGCGGACCCCCAAGACGGGCGGCGCCCCCCTGGGGCCCCGGTTTCCGGCCGAGGGCGATTACCGGGCCCGGATCGGCCCCCTCCCCTGGATCGAGATCCTGCTGGGCCTCTACATCCTTCCCGCCGTCGCCCTGACGGCGTCCCACGGGCTCTGGGCCTCCGCCGCCCTGGTGGCCCTCTTCTCCGGCGGCTTCCTCTACGTGGGACTCCTCTCGGCCGCCCCGGCCCTGGCGCGGCTTCGCCCGGGAGTCCGATGACTCCGCCGCCTTTTCCTTTCCATCCCCTCCCGGGGGGCGGCGAACTCCTGCGGGTCCCTCCCCTTGCCGATTACGCGCAGGTCCTGGAGGAGATCCGCCGGGCCGGGGGGCGTCCCCTGCTGGTGGGAGGATGCCTCAGGGACCTTTTCCTGGAAGGCCGCCTCATGGGGGGAGACTTCGACATCGAAGTCCAGAACATCGAACGGGAAAAACTTAAAACTATTGTGCTCGCCGCGGGAGGCCTGGAGTTCGGAAAGAGCTTCGCCGTCTTCGGCCTGGGCCCCCTGGAGATCACCCTCCCCAGAAGAGAGCGGAAGACCGGGCCGGGCCACAAGGGTTTCGAAGTGGAGGCCGATCCCTTCCTTCCCTACCCGGAGGCCTCGGCCCGCCGGGACGTGACGATCAACTCCATGGGATACGATCCTTGGACGGGGGAAGTCCTGGATCCCCACGGGGGAAGGGTGGACCTGGCGGCCGGGATCCTCCGCCATACCTCCCACCGTTTTTCCGAGGACCCCCTGCGGGTGCTCCGGGTGATGCAGTTCGCCGCCCGGTTCTGTTTCGCCGTAGCCCCCTCCACCATCGAACTCTGCCGCACCCTGGACCTCTCGGAACTCCCGCGGGAGCGCATCTGGGGGGAATGGAAGAAGCTTCTCCTCAAGGGCCGCCGGCCTTCCCTGGGGCTCCGTTTCCTGGAGCGGTGCGGGGCCCTCCGGTTCTTTCCCGAGCTGGAGGCCCTTACCAGGACGCCCCAGGACCCGGGCTGGCATCCCGAGGGAACGGTCTGGGAACACACCCTTCTCTCCATGGACGCGGCGGCCAGACTCAGAACCGGCAGGGAGGATTTCGACCTGGCGCTCATGCTGGGGGTCCTCTGCCACGACATGGGAAAGCCTCAAACCACCTACTTCGACCAGGACCGGGGCCGGATGGTGAGCCCGAGACACGAGCCCGAGGGAGTGGGCCCGGCCCTCTCCTTCCTGGAGAGGCTCACCAACGAGACGAAACTCCTGGAGGTC
>CAYQBW010000509.1:0-2890 GCA_964415725.1 uncultured Planctomycetia bacterium | reverse complement strand
CCGTGGACCAGGCCCGCTTCGTGGGCGGCGTGGATGGCCAAGGCCGTTTCCGCGAGAATGGAAAGAACCGTGTCCCTGAAGCGGTGGTCCCCGGGTTGGAAACGCCTGCGGATCCAGGCGGCCAGGGATTCTCCCTGGATGTAAGGCATCACAAGGTAGGGCACCCCCCCGGATTCGCCCGCTTCGAAGATCGGGCAGATGGCCGGGTGGCGGATCCTGGCGGCGGCCCGGGCCTCGGCAAGGAGCCTCTCCTTGGCGCCTGAGAAGAAGAGGGAGCCCGGGCGGATCAACTTGAGGGCCACCTGCCGGCCGAGGGAGACCTGCTCGGCCAGGTAGACTTCCGCCGCGCCTCCCCCCCCGAGCTTCCGGATCAGCCGGAAGTCCCCGAGCTCGTTGGACAACCGGGGAGGTTTTTTTCGGGGGTGCGGCAGGCGCCGCTTGGGATCGATGGGCTTCATGGGGCGCGCAGGGGGTCCTTTTTCACGGTGAAGAAGATTCTCCCTTCTCTTTTCCGGAAGGGGAAGTCCCCGTCCCGGGTCCGTCCTTTCTTCCCACGGCGACCAGGGAGTGCCCCACGGGAAAGGAGATCTTGTCCAGGAGGAAGCGTTCCGAGGAGAAGATCAGGGCGAAGGCCGCGTTCACCGGGGGGATGAAACGGTGGGTCAGGTTGGTGGTCTGGTCGTCGGGGGGGGAGAAGAAGCGTTCCTTGAATTTCTTGACCAGGAGCACGGGGAGAATCATGGGGAAGAGGAAGGCGTTGATGTAGCTGGACTTGACCACGTGGAACCCCGCGTCCCCGAGTTTCCGGTCCAGCTCCGGCCTGGAGTAGCGCCTCTGGTGGTGGGAGACCTTGTCGTTGAGGGAGTAGAGCCACTGGTGGGCGGGGACGGAGATGAAGATGTGCCCGCCCGGGCGCAACACGCGGAAACTCTCCTCCAGGACCTTCCGGTCGTCCGGGATGTGCTCGAGGGTGTCGAAAAGGGCCACCAGGTCGGTGGAGCCGTCGCGGAAGGGCAGGGCGTAGCCCGAGGCGGTGATCACGTTCCTGGCGCCCCGGCTCCGGCAGACCTTGATCCAGTCGTGGGCGATGTCCATTCCGATCACGTTCCCGTATTCGGAAAGCCTGTTCAGGAATCCCCCGGCCCCGCAGCCGATCTCCAGGATGGTCAGGTCCGTCCGCCCCTTCACGACGAGGCGGTCCAGGAGGTGGAAGAAGATCTTCCTCCTGCCGATGAACCAGAAGTGGCTCTCCTCCAGCTCGTAGAACTGGCGGTAGACCGTTTCTTCCATTCTCTCGTCGCGGGTCATTCGGCCCCTCCTCCGCGGGGTTTCCTGCAGGCCGCAACGAGTTCGTCGAAGAGGTTGACGTAGAAGGCCGTGTGTTTCATGGCCGAAAGGGGAGAGAGGAGTTTCGAAAGAACGGGATGGATCCGCCCGGCCCGCTCGGCCACGAAGGCCGGGGAGACGAGTTTCCCCCCGTAGCGGCTCGTCATGGCGAGGACGGCCAGGCCCGCTTCCTTTTCCAGGAGCCTTCTCAGGGTGTAGGGGGAGAAGTGGTAGAGATGCTCGGCGTGCTTGTAGTGCTGCCACTTCCTCCCCAGGATCCTGGCGAAGAGGCTGTCCACGTTCTGGGTTTCCAGGACCAGGACGCCGCCGGGCTTCACCATGGCGGCGGCGGCCCGGAGAAAGGAGACCGGGTCGGGGGTGTGCTCCACCACGTCCCAGAGGGTGACCAGGTCGAAGCTCTCCTTTTCGAAGGGGGCGTCCTCCAGAAGGCCCGTGAAGATCTCCACCCCCGGCAGGTTCTTCCTTGCCGTCTCGGCGATGGGGGCCGAGGGCTCTACGCCGGCGCATTCCCATCCGTCCCCGCGGGCCACGGCGAGAAAGAAACCGGCGGCGCACCCCACGTCCAGGACCTTGCCCGGCGGGGAGGCGAAGGAGCGGACGAAACGGTTCCGGATGCGGAAGGTCCGGACGTAGAAATCACGTTCCGCCGAGTAGTCCGCGTATCCCCGGACCTTGGGGGAGTCGCTCTTCCAGTAGCTTTCGTCGTAGATCTCCTCCAGCAGGACACCGGGGAGGAGCCTGGGCGTGACGTATACGAGGCCGCAGTTCGAACACCGGACCACGGAGAAGGGGTCCTCGACAAAAAGGGTGGATCTCTCCCCGCTTCCGCAGAGGGCGCAGGCGGACACCTCCTCCAGGCGGTCCGCCCTCATCCGAAATACTCCTTGCCCGTGGCCACGTCGGCGTGGCCTGCGTCCCTTCCCTCCAGGTAGGCCCAGGCCATCCGCCGCCCCATCTCCACGGACTGGTCCATGTTGTTGTAGCGGAACAGCCCCTGGCGCCCGCCGGTCTCCAGGTTTTCCAGGCCCGCCAGGAAGGCCCGGAGGGGGGCCAGGTTCTCCTTGTAGTGGAGGTCGTAGACCGGGTAGGCGTGCGTCATCTTCCGCACGAACCCGTCCAGCACCTCCTCCTTCTTCACAAGCCCCACGGTCTCCATGTCCTTTACGGCCACCTGGATCGCGCTCTCGGCGTCCATGTTCCACACGTCGTCCCCCTTCCTGCAGGTGATTTCCGTGCAGATCATGGTCTTGCCCGGCGGGGCGTTGCGGGGGGAGAAGTTCCGGAATTCGCTGATTCGGTGGACGGTAAGATGTTTTTCCGGGAGGTAGATCCAGCTGTCGGGCGAGACCGACGGCTTGTTCAGGACCAGGTAGACGAAGACGATCCCGATGTAATGGAGGTTGGAGCAGGCCTCCAGGACGTCTTCCCCGGGCGGGGGGTCCAGCAGGTTGACCAGGGTCGTGATGGGGATGGTGGAGAGGACTATGTCGGCGGGGAGGTGATCCTGGGCGCGCCCGTGACGCGCATCGAGAGGGAGGGAAAC
>CAYQBW010000508.1:0-2891 GCA_964415725.1 uncultured Planctomycetia bacterium | reverse complement strand
TCCCGGCTGCCCAGCCTGGATCGCGCCTCCCGGAGGACTCTCGGGAGGACGGGGCTCAAAGTGGGCCTCCTCGGCCTTGGGGCGATTCCCGGCAAGCCCACCCTCCTCTACAACGCCGCCCTGGACGCCGGGGTGAACCTCCTGGACACGGCCAAGGCCTACGGAGACGACGAACTCCGCAAGCGCCCCGTCGTAAAGGCCCGCCGCAAGGAAATCGTGCTCTGCTCCAAGACCTACATCCCCGTGGGCGGAAAGAAGCCCGCCGAGATCAAGAAGCGGGCCAAGGCCGACTGCGAGCGGAGCCTGAAGCGCCTGGGCACGGACTGGCTCGACATCTACCACATCCACGCCGCGGGCCACCTGGTCTGGCGCCCCGAATACGAGCCCCTCCTGGAGGCCTTCGAGGAACTCCGCAAGGAGGGCAAGATCCGCTTCATCGGCGTCTCCACCCACAGGGCCGCGGGAGACCCGGAGGGGGTGGTGAAGACCCTGGACACGGGAAAGATTGACGTCCTGCTGGTGGGCTACAACTTCCTTCACCCAAAAAAGCCCTTCGAGATGGTCTTCGAAGCGGTCCGGCGCAACAAGGTGGGCGTCATCGCCATGAAGACCGGGGCGGGGAACTTCAAGCAGGCCTACCTGCCCGACAAGACCGTGGAGTGGAGGGAGGAGTTCCGGATCCTGAAGGACCACTGGAGGCTCCTGCCCAGGCTGAAGCCCTTCCTCAAGGAGGGCCGGAGCGTTCCCGCCACGGGGCTGGCCTGGGCCCTGGCCCGGCCCGAGGTAGCCTGCGCCATTTCGGCGCTGCGCAACTTCGCCCAGCTCCGGGAGAACCTGGAGGCCGCCGCCGGGGCGGGAAGGCCCCTGGAAAAGAAGGAGGAAGCCCTCCTGGATGAATACAGGAAGGGGGCGGGACACCTGGCCTGCCGGCTCTGCGGGTCCTGCCGGGAGGCCTGCCCCGCCGGCGTCAACCTTCCCGAGGCGGCCCGGACCACCCTCTACGCCCTGGGATACCAGGACCTGGCCAAGGCCCGGGCCCTCCAGGCCTCCCTTCCCGCCTCCGCCCGGGCCGACCAGTGTGTCCGGTGCCGGTCCTGCGCGGAGGCCTGCCCCCACGGCGTGGACCTCCCCCGCCTGGTCACCCTGGCCTGGCTCTACACCAAGCCCAAGAAGCAGGTCCCCCCGGGAGCGGGAGAAACAGAACCGGTCCACCCGGAAACTTGAACCTTCCAGCGAGGCCATCCATGGTTTCCTTCCTCCTTCTTTTCCTTTCTCTCCTCGTTCTTCCCCTCTCCCTCCCCGCCCGGGCCCAGGCCCCGGCGGGAAGCAAGGTCCTCTTCCGGATCGGGAAGACCGACGGCGACACCCGGGACCTGGCCCTGGGCCCCGGGGGGATCGGGAAATACCGGTTTCCCGGGTATTTCGTTCCCGGCTGGTCCGATCCCAGGCGGGACTGGCCCTACGTGCACCCGGGCCCCATCGATCCCTTCGGGCACAAGCCTTACTCCACCTTCACCATCGCCTTCGGAATCGCCTCCCTTCCCGCCCAAGGGGAGTGCCGGCTCGTGATCGACCTGGTGGACACCCAGGACAAGTTCCCTCCAGTCCTGGTGATCCGCGTCAACGGAACCCCCTTCCGGCTGAAACTGCCCAAGGGCCACGGCGAGCCCACCCTCTCGGGCCGGCCCGACCTGGGGAAGAAACAGCACTACGCCGTCCCCTTTCCCGTGACCCTTCTGAAGAAAGGAGCCAACCAGATCACCCTCACCTCCGTGAAGGGGTGCTGGTTCCTCTACGACGCCCTGCGCCTGGAGGTCCCTCCGGGCGTAAAAGAGGCCCCCCTCACCAGGACCTTCCTCTACGACCTCTACGTCCCGCCCGCCCTGGTACGAAGGGAGGGGAAACTCCGCCAGATCCTCACGGCCCAGGTCCGCCGCCTGGGACCGCCCGCCCCCTGCCGGATCCTCCTGGACGGAAACCCTGTCGGCCGGGTTCCCCTGAAGACCGGCTGGAACACCCTGGAAGTCCCCATCCCGGCGGCGGAAAAAATCCACACCGCCCAAGTCGAGGTCCTGGTGGGCGGGGAAAAGTCCTTTTCCGGGAAGGTCCAGGTCCGGCCCGCCCCGCGCTGGACCATCTACCTTATTCCCCACTCCCACGTGGACATCGGGTATACGGACCGCCAGGACGCGGTGGAAAAGAAGCACTGGAAGTTCATCGACCAGGCCATCGACCTCTCGAAGAAGACCGCCTCCTACCCGCCGGGGGCCCGCTTCAAGTGGGACTGCGAGTCCACCTGGGGCGTGGACTCCTACTTCGGGTTCGCGGACCGGAAGAAGCGGGACAGGCTTCTCGCCGCCATCCGCCGGGGGGACCTGGAAGTGGGGGCGCTCTTCGCCAACGAACTCACGGGAATCTGCTCCCGGGAGGAACTCTTCCGGATGACCGGGTGGTTCCGCCGGTTCCGGAGGAAATACGGCCTCCATCTCGACACGGCCCTGATCACCGACGTGCCGGGCTGGACCTGGGGCGTGGTCCCCGCCCTGGCCAGGTGCGGGGTCAAGTATTTCTCCTGCGGTCCCAACAGGACGGCCCGGATCGGGTATACCCTGGCCCGCTGGGGGGACAGGCCCTTCTGGTGGATCTCCCCGAGCGGCGAGGAGAGGATCCTCTGCTGGGTGGCGGGCCAGGGCTACTCCTGGTTCCACCACGACGGAAGCCTGCGCACGGACAAGACCTTCCACTACCTGAGGAAGCTCCAGGAGAGGGGCTACCCCTACGACATGATCCAGGTGCGCTACACCACGGGCGGAGACAACGGCCCTCCCAACCCGACCCCCCCGGACCAGGCGCTCTTTGGTCTCCCTGTTGAGGGCCGTCTCCCGGGCCGT
>CAYQBW010000507.1:0-2898 GCA_964415725.1 uncultured Planctomycetia bacterium | reverse complement strand
GGTGGAGGACGCGGCCGTGGAGGTCCCGGCCGCCGGGACCCGCACGGCCGCGTCCTCCACCACCACGCACCGCCCGGGCGGAAGATCGAGCCTCCGGGCCGCCTCGAGAAAGACCTGGGGGTCCGGCTTGCCCCGCTCCACGTCCTCGGCGGAGACGTAGGTCTCCATCTCGCGCCCGAGCCCCGTGACCTCCAGCATGAGTTCCACGTTGGCCCGGGGCCCGGAGGAGGCCAGGGCCAGCCGGAATCCCGCCTTCTCCAGGGCCGCCGCGAGTTCCGCCGCCCCCGGCGCCGGGGCCAGCCGCTCCCGGGCCAGGGCCCGGTAGATCTCCTCCTTGCGCTTCCCCAGGGCGGCCTTGCGCTCCGGGTCCAGGCCGGGTCCGAGAAGTTCCTCCAGGATTTCCTCGTTCCGCATACCGAAGACCCGGTCGAAGAAGGAGTCCTCCATGGGGCGTCCCGCCTCCCGGGCGAGCCGCTTCCAGGCCTCCCTGTGGATGGGCCCCGAATCCACCAGGACCCCGTCCATGTCGAAAAGCACGCCCTTTTGCTCCATCAGGTCTCCTTCACGAAAGAGAGGGAATCCCCTCCGCCGGACAACTGGGCCACCACGTGGCAATGCCTGCAGGCCGCAAACGCCTCCCCCGAGGCCAGCCGCTCGCGGAGTTCCCTGTAGGGCGCCCCGTTCCAGAGGGCGGAGGCCTTTTCCTCCTTCACGTTCCCCATCCCGTGGGGGAAGGTGGGGGTGTCGCAGCAGAGGACCTCCCCGTCGTAGTGGATCCACGTCTCCTTCCAGGCGTAGGGGCAGGGCACGGCGGGCCCGGAGAGGATCCTCGAATTCCAGGCCCGGATCTCCTCGGGCGTGGGGAGCTTGGGGGCTTCTTTGCTTTTTCCGTCCGGGCCGCCCCGGCCCTTTCCTTCCGGGGTCTTCTTCTCCAGGGCCGGGTCCCCCTCGCCCCCCCGGGCGACAATCTCCCGGGCCTCCTCCCGGCTCACGGGCGGGTCCTCCTCGCCTTCCGCCGGGGGCGGGTAGGGGGCCGGAAGGTGGAGGCGCATGCCCAGGTCCCGGGCGCGCCGGCGGGCTTCCTCCATCTTGGCCGCGGCGAGTCTTCTGTGGCGCACCAGGCTCTGGATGGAGAGCGCCGCGGGGACCACCACGTGCTCGGCGTAGAGGGCGTCCACCCCCAGATCCGCCGCCAGGGAAACCCAGTCGGGGAGTTCCTCGATGTTTTCGCGCATCATGACGAAGTTGAGCCAGACCTCGGGACCCTTCCCCAGGCGGGCCCGCTCGGCGAGCAAGGCCCGGATCCCGCCCAGGACCCTCTCCCACCTGGCGCCCTTGCGGATCCGCTCGAAGGTATCCTTGGTGGCGGCGTCCATGGAGACGTGGAGAAAGGCCGCGTTTTCCAGGACCAGGCGGCGGATCTTCTCCAGCCCGAGAAAGACGCCGTTGGTGGTGATCCTGTAGCGCACGCCGTATCGCCCGCCCAGTTCGAGTTCTTCCTCGATGGGCCCTGCCGCCAGGGGCTCCCCCGAGACCGAGAGGGCCACCTCGTCGGCGGCGGGAAAGAGGTCCTCCGCCAGTTCCCGGAAGATCTCGATGGGCATGTCCGGGTAGGACATGTTGGCGCCGGGCTCGAACTGCTTGAAGCACAAGGGGCAGGCCAGGTTGCACTTGTGGGTGTTGTTGACCGTGACCTTCACGGGGAGGGCGCGGCAGAGGGCGGGCCGTTCCCGGACGTCCAGGCGGGATAGTTCCATGTTCCGGCGCTTGAGATCCTCGTAGGGGCGTTTACCCATCCCGCTTTTCCTCCTTGGGGGCGGCCTCGGCCCGGCCCGCCTTCTCTTCCCGGGTCTTCCGGGAAAGCGCGGCTTGCCGCAATTCTTCCACGTGGTTGAACTCCTCGAAGAGAAAGAAAAAGGTGAACCAGTAGATCACCATGGAGCCGGCCACGGTTCCCGCGATCCAGGCCTTCCTGGGGGGGACCCTGAGAAGGGCGCATCCCCGGACGGCCAGGTAGAGGTGGAAGAACTTGACCAGGGGAAGGGCCACCACGAAGGCCGCCATGTTCAGCCAGGGGGAATCCCGGTTCGGGGCTGCGAAGAAGAAGAGCACCCACCAGGCGGCCTCGCTGAAGAAGAACCCCTTGAGGACCAGGCGGCGCTCGAACCAGAGGTCTTTGCTCCGCCAGCCCAGGACCACCACGAGGAGTCCCGCCAAAAGCGCCCAGGGGACCCACCCCGCCAGCAAGAGGAAACCTCCCGCCAGCCGCGCCGGAAGGGACCCGACCCGGCTGGTGAAGAACTCCGCCGAAGGAAGGGACATCTCCACCACAAGTAAAGAGGGGGTGTGGACGAAGGCCAGGAAGTCATACTTCCCTTCGATGGCGGCCGGGTCCGTGCCCCGAAGGGCCAGCACGAAGGGAAGGAGGTTGAGAAAAGCCGCCGTCATGAGGGCCCCAAAGCCCAGGAGGAAAGCCTGGCCCCGGGAGTAGGGCCTGCGCGCGCCGAAGCTTTTGGTGCCTGTGCCGTCCATGATGCTTTGGTTCCCTGGAGAAGGAGCAAGGATACCCAAGAAAGGGGGAAAGGCCCCCCCCTTCTTCCCGGGATGACCACCCCGTAGGGGACGCCCGAGGGACGGCCGAAGGCCGGCCCGACGGCCGTCCCGCGATAGGTCCCCCACCTCCCGATGGATCCGGCCCGATCACCCACCCCACACACAGGGCGGGATGATTCCCGGTTCCCGGAACCACCCGGGCCGACGTTCGCCTGCGCCGCCCCTGGCGGTCCAGGCTCCGGCGGCCCCTACATTCGGTTGTAGGGGACGCCCGAGGGACGGCGCAAAGCGCCGGCCCGACGGCCGTCCCGCGATAGGTCCCCCACCTCCCGATGGATCCGGCCC
>CAYQBW010000506.1:387-2900 GCA_964415725.1 uncultured Planctomycetia bacterium | reverse complement strand
CTTCCAGGCGGCCTTCCCGGGCCAGGGCCTCCTCCAGGGCCCGGGCCTCGTCGGGGCTCAACCGGCCTTCCAGCCAGTCGCTCACCCGTTCATCCAGGGGATCTCGTGGATTCATGGACCTCTCCATTCGGAAACTTCCATGGAACGCCCCCGCCGGGAAAGGGTTCCGCCAAAAATTGCCCCGCCCCGGCCCGGGCTTGCCGTTGCGCCCGGGCCCGAACCGTCCCAGACTGGACTCATGACTACAGACTTAGACTTTGCGCCCGAACCCGAACTCATCCGAAAGCTACCCAAGACGGACCTCCATCTCCACCTGGACGGTTCGCTCCGGCTCTCCACTCTTCTCGAGCTGGCCCGAGAGCGGGAGGTGGAACTTCCCTCGTGGACCGAGGAAGGCCTCCTGGAACTGGTCTTCAAGGAATCCTACCGGAGCCTGCCGGAATACCTGGAGGGGTTCCGGTTCACCACGGCCGTGCTCCAGGACAAGGAGGCCATGGAGCGGACGGCCTACGAGCTGGCCCTGGACAACCAGGCCGAAGGAGTGCGTTACATCGAGGTACGCTTCGCCCCCCAGCTCCACATCCACACCGATTTCACCGCCCAGGAAGTCCTCCTCAGCGTGGACCGGGGCCTGAGGAGGGCCATGGAGGAATTCAACGCCCGGCCGGCCGTGCGGGAAGGCCGGGAGCCGCCTTTCCGCTACGGCATCATCGTCTGCGCCCTTCGTTTCTTCACCGCCGGATTCTCCTCTCTTTTCCGCCACTTCATCCTGGCCCACAAGTTCTCCGAGCCCCAGCGGGTCTTCGCCCTGGCTTCCCTGGAGCTCGCCCGGATGACCACGGCCTTTCTCGAGGAACACCCGGAGGTGCCCATCGTGGGGATCGACCTGGCCGGCAAGGAGAAGGGCTACCCCGCCCGGGACCACTGGGAGGCCTTCCAGCACGCCCACCAGCGCTTTCTGGGCAAGACCGTCCACGCCGGCGAGGCCTACGGCCCGGAATCCATCTTCCAGGCCATCACCGAGCTTCACGCCGACCGGATCGGCCACGGCACGTGGCTTTTGGACCCTTCCAAGGTCACCAACCCGGAGATCCTGGACCCCGAGGCCTACGTGGCGAACCTGGTCCGGTTCATCGCGGACCGGAGGATCACCATGGAGATCTGCCTCACCAGCAACCTCCAGACCTCCCCCACCATCCCGAGCCTGGAGGCCCACCCTTTCAAGAAGATGCTGGACAACAAGCTCTCCACCACCTTCTGCACCGACAACCGGCTCGTCTCCCGCACCACCGTGACCCAGGAGATCAGCAAGGCCGTAAAGGCCTTCGGGATCGACGTCCGCCGCCTCAGGAACCTCCTGGTCTACGGGTTCAAGCGGAGCTTCTTCCCTGGGCCCTACACGGAGAAGCGGGCCTACGTCCGCCAGGTGATCGACTACTTCGACCAGGTGGTGGAAGAGCACCAGGGGAGCCGGGGCGGAAAGAAAAAGCCGAGGAAGACCGGCCGAGACCAAGGAGGAACCAAGTGACGGTCCAGGAAAAGATGCGCCTTCTTTTCGAGGCCTGGGGCAGGCTCTCCGACCTGGGGCGGGCCCGGGCGATTCTCGAGTGGGACCAGGAGACCATGATGCCCCCGGCGGGAACCCCCCACAGGGCCCAGGTCCTGGCCACTCTCTCCGGCCTGGCCCACGAAAAGCTCACCTCCCCCGAGCTGGGAGAGATCCTGGCCTTTCTGGAAGAGCGCAAAAAAGAGCTGGACCCCCTGGAGGCGGCCCACCTGAGAGAGGCCTCCCGCGCCCGGGAAAGGGCCGTGAAGATCCCGAGGGACCTGGTGGAGCGCCAGGCCCGGGCCACCTCGCTCGGCCTGGAGTCCTGGAAAGAGGCCAGGAGCAAGTCCGACTACTCCCTCTTCCTCCCCCATCTCCGGGAGATCCTGGAACTCAAGCGGGAGGAATCCCGCTGTCTCGGCGGGGGCGGAGAAAAAGACATCTACGACCCCCTCCTGGACCAATACGAGCCCGGGATGACGGCGAAGCGCCTGGAGGACCTCTTCGGCGGCCTCCAGGGGCCCCTGGCGGACCTGGCCAAGAAGGTCCGGGAGTCGGGGAAAACCGTGGACCTCTCGCCCTTCCAGGGCGACCTGGACCCGGAGGCCCAGCTCGCCTTCGGCAGGAAAGTCCTGGAGGCCATGGGCTTCGATTTGCGGGCGGGAAGAGTCGACAAGGCCACCCATCCCTTCTGCTCGGGCCACGGCCCCGGGGACGTGCGCATCACCTGGAGGTTCGATCCCGGCGATCTCAGGCCCGCCCTCTTCGGGCTCGTCCACGAGGCGGGCCACGGCCTCTACGAGCAGGGCCTGGACCCCGCCCTGGACCGGACCCCGGCGGGCCCCGCCGCCTCGCTGGGCGTCCACGAGTCCCAGTCCCGCCTCTGGGAGAACCTGGTGGCCCGGTCCCTCCCCTTCTGGGAGGGCTTCGCTCCCCTCCTGGAGGAAGTCCTCCCCCACCGCAAAGG
>CAYQBW010000506.1:0-377 GCA_964415725.1 uncultured Planctomycetia bacterium | reverse complement strand
CTTCCGGGCCGCCGGCGAGGTTCGGCCCAGCCTCATCCGGGTCGAGGCCGACGAAGTGACCTACAACCTGCACATCCTGCTCCGGTTCCGCCTGGAGCGAAAACTCCTCTCCGGGGAGCTTCCCCCCGCCGAGGCGCCGGCCGCCTGGAACGATCTTTCCGAAGAGCTGATCGGCGTCCGCCCCGAAAGAGACGCCGACGGGATCCTCCAGGACATCCACTGGGCCATGGGCGCCGTGGGCTACTTCCCCACCTATACGCTGGGGAACATCTATGCCGCCCACCTCTTCGAGACCGCCCGCAGGGACCTGCCCGGCCTGGAGGAAGGATTCAAGAAAAGGGAACTCCTGCCGCTCAGGGAGTGGCTGAGAGAGAAGA
>CAYQBW010000505.1:0-2901 GCA_964415725.1 uncultured Planctomycetia bacterium | reverse complement strand
CACCACCGGTCCATACGGCAGAGCGCGACAAGAAAGAGGTCGCTGCGCTGTGCCCCGTCGCGCTGGGAACAGGCCGGAGCGCGAACTTCAGTCCCCATCTTCTTGTACCACGACGTGTTCAGTGTGTAATGCGGACTTCGCGCTCCCTTGGATGTTTCCCCCGCGGCCAACCGCCTCGGCGTTAGGGTGAGCGGGTTTGGATCGTGGCTGCGTATTCCGGCGAAAATTGGCCAGTGTTCCGAGGGAAAGTGTCCACGGTGCCGAAGGAAGGTGACCAGCGTTCCGAGGGAAAGTGACCGGCATTCCGGGGGAAGGTGACCACTTGGGGAGGGATTTTGGAATGGTGGTCATTTTCGTCGGGCTGGTGGTTACTTGGCTCGGGATGGTGGTTGGAGCGGCGGTCTGGGGCTCATACCCTGGCGTCTTGAAGGGGGTTCGAGATGCCACAAAGGAGGATGAGCATGCGACGGATCAAGGAAGTGCTTCGGCAGGTTTGGATTGGCGGCTTGAGCCAGCGGGAGATTGCGCGGAGCGTACGGATGAGCAAGACGAGCGTGGCGAACGTCGTTCGCCGCGCGGAGGCAGCGGGTCTCAGCTGGGAGAAGGTTTCGGGAATGACGAACGATGAGCTTGAGGCGTTGTTGTATCCGGGGCCGCGAGGGGTGTCTGGAGCGCGGAGGGCGGTACCGGATTGGGAGGAGGCACACCGGGAGCTGGCACGCCACCGGCATCTGACGTTACAGCTGATGTGGGAGGAGTACCGGGAAGCGGCCAAGGGGGCTGTGTACAGCTACAGTCGCTATTGTGAGCTGTACCACGAATGGAAGCGGCGGCTGAATGTGACCATGCGGCAGAGCTGGAAGGCCGGGGAGCGGATGTTCGTGGATTACGCCGGCGAGACGTTGGAGATTATTGATCGGGCGACGGGTGAGGTACACGAGGCCTGTCTCTTCCTTGCGGTGCTTGGGGCCAGCAGTTACACGTACGCCGAGGTGACATGGACGCAAGGGCTGGAGGACTGGACGGGCTCGCACGTAAGGGCTTTGGAGCACTTCGGCGGGGTGCCCCAGATCGTGACGCCGGACAATCTCAGGTCAGGTGTGAAGAGCCCGCACCGCTACGATCCCGAGATCAACCGGACCTACCACGAGTTTGCGGAGCATTACGGGCTGGCGGTGATCCCGGCACGGGTGCGTAAGCCGCGGGACAAGGCGAAGGTGGAGAACGGGGTGTTGGTGGTGGAGCGATGGATTCTGGCGCGGCTGCGCCACCGGCGGTTCTTCAGCCTTGAGGAGGCCAACGAGGCGATCTGGGAGTTGTTGGAGAAGCTCAACGGGAAGCCGTTTCAGAAGCTATCGGGAAGCCGGCGGAGCTGGTTCGAGGAGGTGGAGCGGCCGGCTTTGAAGCCGTTGCCCGCACGGCGGTGGGAGCTGGCCCGTTGGAAGAACGTCAAGGTCGGGCCGGACTATCACGTGGAGTGGGAGAAAGCGTACTACAGCGTGCCCTACCGGCTCGTCGGAGAGCGGTTGGAGGTTCGAGGGACGGCGAGGACGGTGGAGGTCTTCCACCGTGGCAAGAGGGTGGCGAGCCATCCCAGGGTGCAGGGGAAGGGCGTGGCCGTCACCGTGCCGGAGCATATGCCCAGGGCGCACCGGGAGCATGCCAAGTGGACACCGGAGAGGATCCGGAGGTGGGCGGCGAAATCCGGCCCGAACGTGGCCAAGCTGGCAGAGCGCATCATGGAGTCGCGGGAGCATCCCGAACAGGGGTTCAGGGCCTGCCTGGGCATCATCCGTCTGGCGAGCCGGCACGGCGCCGTCCGGCTGGACAGGGCGTGTGCCCGGGCGCTCGCTTTCGGTGCGCTGTCCTACCGGAGCGTCGCCTCGATCCTTGAGCGCGGCCTGGAAGACAAGCCCTTGCCGGAAGAAGAACCCACGCGGCCACCCGTCACCCATGAGAACGTCCGCGGCAGCCAGTTCTTCGCCGATGAAGAGAAGGAGGTGCCGTCATGCTCCTGAGCCCCACCGTGGAAAAGCTGCACGACCTCCGTCTCCGCGGCATGGCCAAGGCGCTCGAAGAACAGCTCCAAATGGACGGGGTCGAGCGACTGACCTTCGAAGATCGGCTGGGCCTGCTGGTGGACCGCGAGATGGCGGAGCGCGACAGCCGGAGGCTCGAACGGCGGCTGCGCAACGCGAAGCTCCGCATCAACGCCACCGTGGAGGACGTGGACCTGCGCGCCAGCCGTGGCCTCGACCGCTCTTTCTGGCTTTCCCTCACCTCGCTGAGCTTCATCCGACGCCATCTCAACGTCCTGATCACCGGCCCCACCGGCGTGGGCAAGACCTACCTCGCTTGCGCCCTCGCCCAGAAGGCCTGCCGTGAGGGGTACACCGCCGTCTACCACAGGCTGCCGAGGCTTCTCGAGGATCTCGCCATCGCTCACGGCGACGGCGCCTATTCCAAGCTCCTGCGGCAGCTCTCCCGAGTAGACCTCCTCGTCCTGGACGATTGGGGGCTCGCCCCCCTCACCCAGGCCGGCCGACGCGACCTCCTCGAGCTCGTCGAGGAACGCTACGACACCCGGTCCACCATCGTCACCAGCCAGTTCCCCATCAGCTCCTGGCACGACCTCATCGGCGATCCAACCCTGGCCGACGCCATCCTCGACCGGCTCGTCCACAACGCCTACCCCATCGAGCTCGCGGGAGACTCCATGCGGAAACGCACCCCCCCGCCCAAAGAGGCCGGCGCATGAGCGCCGGCACCTGGACACCTTCGCCCATCGGCCAAGCCGGTGTGGAAGCTGCCGGGGCTGCCGGTGGATGTGGACGGCTGTGCAAAACGCTCCGCGCCGCCAGGAGGCGCCGCTCCGCGTTTCACACAACCGCCCACAACCAC
>CAYQBW010000504.1:0-2904 GCA_964415725.1 uncultured Planctomycetia bacterium | reverse complement strand
CGCAGACGGAATCTGGCGCGCCAACTACAAGCCGATGGCCGGATGGGCCAAGGACGGACACCGGTACTCCGCGCCGGTAGGTTCGTACCCGGACGGCATCAGTCCCTTCGGCATCATGGACATGGCCGGCAACGCCGAGGAGTGGGTCAACGACTGGATGGACTTCCTCTACTACCGCCGGAGCAAGGAGACCCAGGATCCCCAGGGCCCGCAAACGAAGTTTCGGAACGCCGCCGGGACCCAGGCAGGCCCGAAGACTCCACACCAGGACCAGGACCAGGCCGATCAGGGATCCCGACCATCCCAGGAACCTGTAAACGCCGGCCACGAAGGACTGGAGGAAGGAGGAAGGGCGCTCCATGCCGCCCCGGGCGTGGTAGACCACGATCCCGATGGTGAGAAAGAGGGAAACGCAAAGGATCAGGAAAGGGAGGAGAAACCCTCCTTTCCGCTCCCGATCCTCGGGGGCGCCTCCAGTTGAGAGACCCGCCATTTTCGCACCTCCAGCCTGGGCTGAATGCTTCACGAAGCTCCTTCCGCAAACCCGGAACCTCATGAAAAATCCAGCCTACACATTGTGGCGCCCCGGCCGGGGGGATTCAATATTTTGTGTTTTTCCTTTCTTCTCCCTGCCTTTGCTCCCCCTCCGGCAGGTCAGGCGCCTCTCTTCTTCTTCCGGGCTTCCCACTCTTCCAGGGTGAGGAGGACTTCCCGCGACTTGGAGCCCACGTATTTCCCGACGATTCCGTCTTCCTCCATCAGCTCGATCAGCCTCGAGGCCCGGGTATATCCGATCTTGAAGGCCCGCTGCAAAAGGGTGGCGGCCCCCCGCTTTTCCCCGAGCACCACCTGGACGGCCTCTTCGTAGAGGGGATCCACCTTGGAGGGATCCTCCTTCTTGGCGCTCCTGGAAGGGGGGTTCAGGATTTCGCCCACATACTTGGGCTTGGCCTGCCGCCTCCACCAGTCCACCACCTCGTGAATCTCCCCGTCGCTCACGTAGACCCCCTGGGCCCGAACCAGGGCGGAAGTGCCCGGAGGGTGGAAGAGCATGTCGCCGTTGCCGATCAACCGCTCCGCTCCCACCTGGTCCAGGACCACCCTGGAGTTGATGGAAGAGGTCACTTTGAAGGAAATCCGGGTGGGTAGATTGGACTTGATGATCCCCGTCACCACCTCCCGGGAAGGCCGCTGGGTGGCCAGGATCACGTGGATTCCCACGGCGCGGGACTTCTGGGCCAGCCGCTGGATCAGGAGTTCCACGTCCTTGGAGGCGGAGACCATGAGGTCGGCGAACTCGTCGATCACCACCACAACGGCCGGGAAACGCCTGGGCGTGGGCTTCTCCCCGCTGTCGAACCAGTCCCCCAACCTCTCCCGGAGCTTTTTCTCCCCGAGCTTGTTGTATTCCTTGAGGCTTCGGACCTTGGCCAGGGCCAGGTGGCGGTAGCGCCGCTCCATCTCGTCCACGGCCCACTCCAGAACCCCTGGAACCTTGGTCATGTCCGTCACGATAGGGGTGAGCAAGTGGGGGATCGCCTCGTAGAGCTGGAGTTCCACCATCTTGGGATCCACCAGGATCAACCCCACTTCGTCGGGGGTCCGGGTGGTGAGCAGGGACAAGAGGATCGTATTGAGACAGACGGACTTGCCCGAGCCGGTGGCGCCGGCGATGAGCAGGTGGGGCATCTGGGCCAGGTCGGAGATGACGGGTTCGCCCATCACGTCCCGGCCCAGAAAGAGGGGAAGCTCCGCCTTGGCCCCAAGCGTCCGGGCATAGGGCAGGAGTTCCTTGAGGACCACGATGTCCCGCTTTTCGTTGGGAACCTCCACGCCCACCGTTCCTTTCCCCGGCAAGGGGGCCACCACCCGGAGGGTGTGGGCCGCCAGGGCCAGGGTCAGGTCGTCTTCCCTGGCCGTGATCTGGCCCACCTTGACGCCGTCGTCCAGGCGAAGCTCGAAAAGGGTCACCGCCGGGCCCCGGGAATACCCCACCACCTCCGCCCCGATCCGGAAAGTGCGGAGCTTTTCCACGATCTTCTCCGCCATCCTCTGGAGATGATCTTCGTCCAGCCCGGACGACGGGGGAGGATCCCGGAGAATGGAAAGGGGCGGAAGGACGTAACGCCCCCGCTTGGTCCCCTTCGCCAGGGAGACCGATTTCCGCTTTCCCGATTTCGCCCTTTCCTTCGGCGCCGCGGGCAAGACCCTGGGGCGGGAAGGCTTCCTGATCTTCTTCTTTGGCCGCCGGGGAGAAGGTTGGCCGCCCTCTTCCCCCTCTTCCCACTTCCCGGCCTCCTCCGCGCCGCCGGGCTCTTCCGCTTCCGCCTCCGCCCGCTCCGCGGCCGGGACCGGCAGGGCCTTTCCGGAAGCGGGGGAAACGCTCTCATCCGCCTGGGCGGTTCCCGGCGCCCCCGCCCCCTGGGGAAGGAGCGTTCCCTCCTCGGAGTTCCACCACTCCCGGAAGGCCGCCCAGCCTTTCGCCGCCAGGGCCCCCCAGGCGGCCAGGGCTTCCCCCGCCCTGGCGATGAGCCCAGGCTCTTCCTCCCCGGAGAGGACAGCCTGGCCCGAGAGTTTCTTCCGGAGCGTATCCAGGAAGAAGAAATCCGTGGCCAGAAGGAGGGAGATGAAGGCCAAAAGCAGGAGGATGAGGTAGGAGCCCAAGGGGCCAAGGATCTCGTAGACCTTGGGACCCAAAAAGGCCCCCACCGTCCCCCCGGGCCCGAAGGGCAGGGTGTTGGTTCCCTGGGAGAAGGGCCGCGCCGGGTCCAGGCGGAGCGAAAGGAGAAGGGCCAGGACGAAGGTGAAGGAAAGGATCCCCAAAAGCCTGGCCAGGACGGCTTCCCCGCCGCGGCGGACCACGAGCAGGGCCCCCCAGGCGGCCAGGTAGGCGATGAGAAAGAG
>CAYQBW010000503.1:0-2909 GCA_964415725.1 uncultured Planctomycetia bacterium | reverse complement strand
TCCCGCCCTTCTTCCCCTTCGTCCCGGAAGGCACGCCCTGGCCGCGGCGGGGCTCTTAGTCGCCGCCCTGGCGCTCGGGGCCTTCCCCGCCGCCCGGTCCACCGCCGTTCCTCCCTTTTCCCGGACACCGGCGGCCACGCCGGGCCGGAAGGTGGTCGCCACCCTGCACGACGCCGTCACTGTGGCCACGGCGGTCTACGACTACAGGACCCACGAGAAGCTCCTTTTCACCGACGGGTTCCAGGCCGCCGCCCTGGGAAGGGAGGGAGGATACATGCGGCTTCTGGCCCACCTTCCCCTCCTGCTCCATCCCTCTCCCAGGCGGGCGGTCCTGGTGGCGCTGGGCACGGGAACCACCCTCCAGTCCCTCTGCCTCCACAAGGAGCTTTCCCGGATCGACGCCGTGGAGATCTCCCCCGCCGTGGTGAGCCTCACCAGGTGGTTCCCGGGGCCTGGATCCTCTCCTCCGGATCCCGAGCTCTCCTTCTCCTTCCGGGGGGGGGACCCGCGGGTGCGCCTCCACGTCCAGGACGGCAGGCTTTTCCTCCGGGACCTGGCGGCCGCCCGGATCCGCGGAGGGGCCCAGGGGGCGGACGTGATCACCCAGGAACCTCTTCTTCCGTATACGCCGGCGGCCCTGCCCTTCTACACCCTCGAGTACTACCGGATCGTCCGGGAGGCCCTGGCCCCGGGGGGGGTCTTCGTCCAGTGGATCCCCCTGGGGTCCACGCCCCCGGAGATGACCCGGGTTCTTACGGCGACCATGGCCCGGGTCTTTCCCAAGGTCTCCCTCTGGGTCTTCAACCATTCCGCCCTTCTTCTGGGGAGCCTGGTGGACAGGCAGCCCGATCCGGCCAGGTTCCGGGAGGCCTTCATGGAGGAAGGCGTGGCCGAGGACCTCCGCAGGGCCGGGGCGGCCCGGGCCGAGGACCTGCTGGTGGGATTCGTGACGGAAAACCGTAAAGCCCTGCTCGGGGCCCCCCTGCTCCGGGACGACCGGCCTTTCCTGGAGCGTTTTTCCAGGCCTTCGGGGGCGGAGATCCTGGAATGGTTCCCCCGGGCCCTGGCCTGGTTGGACTCCCTGGGAGGGAAGAAGAGGCCTCCCTTTCTTTCTCCCTCCCTTTTCAAGGCGCGGCGCCTCTACCTGGCGGGGCTCGGGCTCGCGGCCCGGGAGAGGAGGGTCTCCTTTCTTGGGACGAGACCCGGGGAGGCCGGCGCGGGAACACGCTTTTTGGAGGCTCTCCGGCAGGAGCCGCTCTTCCGGGAGGCCTGGAGGAGCCTGCGGGCCTACCGGGCCGGGAGGGCGGCCCTCCTGGGGGAGGCCGCCCTGGCTGCGGGGGATTTTCCCAAGGCGGCGGCCTTCCTGGAGCAGTCCCTGGATTGGAACCCGGGAGATGCCTGGAGGCGGATTCTCCTGGCTTCCGCCCGGGCGGGGCTCGGGGAGGAGGGCAAAGCCTGGAACTCCCTGAAGGAGGCGGACTGGTGGTGGCCGGGGATCTTGAAATCCAGGCTTTTCCAGGAGGCCCTCCGGGGGAAGCTCCTGGCGCCCCTGGTCCGTTCCCTGGGGAAGAGGCTTTCCCTTGTGGAGGAAGGCTCCGGGTGGGGGGCCTTGGGGCCTTTCCGCCCCAAGGAACTGGTTCTATTCGAGGTCCCTGGGAAAAAGAAACTCCTCTACGACCTGGCCCGGGCCTTTCCCGAGGACTTCACGGGCGCCCTCCTGGCGGGGCTTCGCGCGGGAGGGGCGGCGAGGATGCGGGCCCTCCAGGCGGCTATCCTTCTGGAGGATCCTTTCCTCGCCCGGGAAGCGGCCCGTGAGATCGGGAAGTATGCCCCGCAGGAACGGGCCCGGGCGGCCCTTCTATTGGCGGAGACTCCTTACTGGCCGGGGAAGATCCTGGAGCGGCTCGCCCGGGATCCGGACCCCCGGGTGCGCGCCGCCTTGGCCTCGGCCCTGGCCCGGGCGGAGACTCCCCCCCGGGCCCTGGAGATCCTCCTGGTGCTTCTGGAAGATGCGTCTCTCTCCGTCCGGCAGGCGGCGGCCCTTTCGGTGAAGACCTTGCTGGGAGGGTTGATGGGCTACGATCCCGCCGGGGAGGAGGAGGAGAGGGCGGCGGCCCTGGCCCGGATCCGGGCCCGCGTGAGGAAGGGCTCACCCGGGCCGGGGGGATCCGGAGGAAAGTAAGTCCACCGAAAGAAAGGGGTGATACCCATGCGCGAAATTTCCCTGGAAGACCTGGCGCGGAAGGTGGGGGGCACGGTCAAGGACGGGGAGGGCGTCCTGGTCCGGGGCGTGGCCGCACTCGAAGACGCCGGCCCGGGGATCCTCTCTTTCTTCGGGGATCCCAAGCTGGCGGAGAAGGTGAAAGACAGCCGGGCGGGAGCGCTGGTGGTCCCGGAAGGAAGCGGGTTGTGGAAGGGCCCGAGGATCGAGAGTCCCGATCCCTATCTCTCCTTCGCCAGGGCCGTGGCCTTTTTTCATCCTCCCTACCGGGTGGAGGTGCACAGGGTCCACCCTTCGGCGGTGGTGGCGCCCGGGGCGGTCCTGGAAGAGCCCGTGGAGATCGGGCCTTTCGTGGTGGTGGAAGAGGGTGCCCGGATCGCGGGGGGGACCTTGGTGGAGGCCGGGTGTTACGTGGGAAGGGATTGCCGCATCGGAAGGGATTGCAGGCTTCATCCCAGGGTGGTCCTCTACCACGCCACCGAGATCGGGGACCGGGTGGAGATCCACGCCGGGGCGGTGCTCGGTTCCGACGGTTTCGGTTACGCCCGTGAGGGGGCGCGATACGTCAAGTTCCCCCAGGTGGGGAAGGTGGTGGTGGAGGATGACGTGGAGATCGGGGCGAATACCACCATCGACAGGGCGGCCCTCGGGGCGACCAGGGGGGGCCGGGGCGTGAAACTGGACAAGC
>CAYQBW010000502.1:0-2916 GCA_964415725.1 uncultured Planctomycetia bacterium | reverse complement strand
GGGGGCCTTTTTCCCCCGCCCTTCCCTGCCCCCCCTGTCGAGGGTGCTCATGGTGGTCCTCCTGGTCCTTCGCTCCCGGGGGGTGCCGCCGGGAGAGAAGGGCCAGGAGGACCACCATGAGAACCATCGACAGGGGGGTCAGGTAAGGGAGGTTGAAAAAGGCCCCCCCCACGGCGAAGGCCAGGGCGAAGAAGAAGAGGGCCAGGAGGGCCACCGTGCCCTTCCGGAGCCGGACCGGGGGGCTTTCCTCTTCCCCTGGGGACGGAGAAGTCCCCTGGGGGGACCCTTCCAAGGCTTCCCTCTTCTCCACCGGGCCTTCCGGTTTCACCAAGGCATCCTCCCGGGGCCGGGCCCCGGCCCTTCTCCTTCCGGCCCCATTTCCAGTTGTGCCGCCACCCAATCTACAGGGAAGGGGCCATTTTCCCAGGGCCGGCCCCGAGCTATCGGCCTGCCGAGGTCCCGGCGGACTTCTTCGCCTGGACCAGGGCCCACTGGATCTGCCGGAGAACCCGGAGGGACCGGGAGGGGTGGTCCGAGGCGAATCCGTCCACGCCGAGCTGGACCAGCCAGGCCAGGGCCGGGGTCAAGTCGGGCCGGACCAGGCATTCCAGCTCCACGCCGAACCGCTTCGTCAGCCTCCGGGCCCAGGCCATGAAAGAAGGCGGCGGATCCAGGTGGAGTCCGTCCTTTCCCAGGGAGGGCCAGACGTGGATCTGGATCCTCTTGATGCCCCGGAATCCTTGGGCCGCCAGTTTCTCCAGGCGCTTTCGCAGCACTTCGGGGTGGCCTTTCTTGCCCATCCAGACCATGCCCGTCGACTCCGGGAGGTGGGAGGTGAGGATCCGGACCACCTCGGGATGGGTGGAACAGGGGATGCACCGGTCCCCCACGCCCGCCTTGCGGGCCATGGAGGCCACCCGGACCAGGTCGGGCTTCTTGATGTACTTGATGTCCAGGTAGATCCGGGCGCCCGGGGTGCGGGAAAGGGCCTGGAAGACCGCCGCCAGGGTGGGGAGGCGTTCCCCTTTGTACTTCTTCCCGTATTTCACACCGGCGTCCAGCCTGGAGAGGACCGACCAGGGGAGGGAGCCCGCCTTCTTTCCTGCCAGCTCCGGGGGAGCCGCCACGGTTCTCTCCAGGGTGTTGTCGTGGAGGAAGAAGATGACCCCGTCGGCGCTGGTCCGGATATCCCCCTCGGGGATGCATCCCATGGCCCAGCACTTGCGAAAGGTCTCCAGGGTGTTTTCCGGCCCTTCCTTGCCCAGGCCCCGGTGGGCCTGCAGCGTGAGGGGAGGCGCCCCCGGGGGATTCCTGGAGAGGTCGAACCCCTTGGGAAGAGGAAGGGGCTTCACGATGAGAGAGAGGGGGATCACCCGGGGCGGATCGTTCCAGAGGAGCCAGGAGCGCAACCGCCGGGGATGGTCCGTGCCGATCAGGTCCACCCCGGCGTCCAGGAGCTCCCCCCAGAGAGACGGCCGGTCGGGGGTCCCCCAGAAGCGGACCATTCTTCCCTTGTCGTGGATCCGGGAGACCAGTTTCCGCAGGGCCTTCCTCCGGGAGTCCGGGAAGGGACCCTTTCCCATCCACCGGAAGTATTTCCGCCAGTCCGCGCTGAAGAGCGGGGCCGCCGCGGCGGACGCCTCCGGGGAGGGGGAGTCCAGCGCCCAGAGGCGTTCCTTTTCCGGGGGGCCTGCGGCGGGGGCGTCGCCGGAGAGGAGAATGGTGACGGCTCCCTGTTTTTTCCCTCCCGGGCCGAAACGGGTGAGCATCCACGCGTACCGGGCGAGAAGGGGTTGGAGAGCCGAAAGAACGCGGAGCCCGTTCCCCTTGATATCCAGAAGGAGAATAAGCGGCATGGAGGAACCCGGATAGACCTTGCCTCCCCCCGCCCGGACGCGGGCGGCCAGGGGCGCCAGGTAGAGGCGTTCCAGGGTGCGGCCGGGGGCGGTCTTCTCCGGAGAGTGGCCCACGCGCAACTCGCCGTCCACCAGGCACAGGTCGGCTTCCACGCTGTGGAAGCCCAGTTCCAGGGCCCCCGCCAGGGGCCTGGGGCGGAGGTAGTCGTTGTGGGAGTGGGCACGAGGGAGAAGAACGAGCCGGGGCGCCGCCGGGGCGGCCGCGGGGAGAAAGAGAAGGGCGAGAATCCAGGGTCGAATCTTCATTCGGGGCGCGACCTCCATCGCTTCCGGCCTTCTTCTCCTTTTCCAAGGAGCGGAATCCATCCTAGGGAGGCCGGGGAAGGGGCGCAACCCGGGAAAAGAACGGCGGTCCGAATATTTATTCCCGCCCGGCCCCGGGATTCACCTCCGCAGGAGCCTGTCCACCAGGGGCCCCACTCTCTGGGAAAAGAGCTCGGGCAGGGGGGCGCCGGCGAGAAGGTCCACCGACCAGGGAATCCCTCTTTCCGTAACCTCGGCCTCGACCTCGTCCAGCCTGCCCTGGAAGGCCTGGAGGGCTTCCGCAAGGACGGCGGGCTCCACCCTCTCCCTGCAGGGGGTGTGCATGAGGAGGAGCCGGGCGCACCTTCCCTTCCGGTAGAGGGGAAGGACCAGGACGGGCCGGCCGTCCCGGCCGCCCCGGCCGAAGAAGAGGGCGCTTCTTTTCACGGCCAGCCACTTGGTCCCCTCCAGGGGCGCCCCCTCGTCGGCCCGGGAGGGGATCTCCCGTGAGGTGCCCGTCTTCTTCAAGACTTTCAGGGTGGTCCCGGAAACGGGTTCCCCCTGGGGACCGAGGTTCTCCACGGCGTAGAGGGTGGCCCCCGGCACCTCCTCCACCAGGGGAGCGAGAGCGGCCAGGAGGAGCCTGTGGTCCCGGCGGACCTCCTCGGGGGAAACCCCCGCCTCGGCCAGGGCCGGGGCGAAGGGCTCGGGGAGGGCCTCCGCCTTCCGGGAGATTCCCACGGTCACGGTCTTGGCC
>CAYQBW010000501.1:0-2916 GCA_964415725.1 uncultured Planctomycetia bacterium | reverse complement strand
TGGCCCGTTCACAGACCCCCTGGGGGTGATCGCCGCCTGCCGGCTCGCCCGGGAGCTGACCCCCCTCCAGCTCGTCCTGGCCGGCGGAGGCGCCACGGACGACCCAGAAGGGGAGGCGGTCCTCCAGGAGGTCCGGACCGCCGCGGCGGACGATCCGGGGATCCGCGTCCTGGTCCTCCCTTCCGACGCGCACCGGACCATCAACGCCCTCCAGCGGGCGGCGGATATCGTGATGCAGAAATCCACCCGCGAGGGCTTCGGTCTCACCGTCTCCGAGGCCATGTGGAAGGGAAAACCCGTGATCGGCGGCGACACGGGGGGCATCAAGCTCCAGGTAGTGGACCACTTTACGGGGTTCCTGGTGCGGACCCCAGAAGGGGCGGCCCTTCGGATCCGCTACCTCCTCCACCGGCGGGACAAGCTGGAGCACATGGGCAGGAGGGCCCGGGAATTCGTGTTCCGCAACTTTTTGATCACCCGCCACCTCAGGGAATACCTCTCCCTGATGCTGGGCATCCTCACAGGCGACCAGGACAGGATCATGGTGGTTTGAAGCAATCCCGCCGCCTCCCCTCGCCCCTGGACTTCCAGGAATTCTGGGCCCTCCTCGAGGCCTCCCCCAGGGCCCTCCTGGTCCTGGACTACGACGGCACCCTCTCCCCCCTCCAGCCCGACCGGGACCGGGCCTTCCCCTGGCCGGGCGTCCGGGAGGCCCTGGAGAGGATCCTCGCCGGGGGGCGGACCCGGCTGGTCCTGGTCTCGGGACGGGAAGCCCGCCAGGCGGCCCGCCTCCTGGGCCTGGATCCGCCCCCCGAGACCTGGGGGGTCCATGGCCGGGAAAGGCTCCTCCCAGGGGGGGAGCTCCTCTCCCTCCCCCTGGAGCCCGCCCAGGCGGCGGCCCTCTCCGAGATCGGCCGGACCCTCTCGGCAAAAGGTCTCCAGGAGCGGGTGGAGACCAAGCCCGGATCTCTGGCCCTCCACTGGCGGGGCGTCTCCCCCGGGCAGGAGGCCGCCCTCCGGGCCTTGGCCCGGGAAAGACTGGAGCCCCTGGCCCGGCGGGCCGGGCTGGAAGTCCGCCCCTTCGACGGGGGCCTGGAATTCCGGGCTCCCGGGCCCACCAAGGGCGATGCCTTGGAGACCTTGAAAAAAGAAGAAGGCCCCGCCACACCCTGCGCCTTTCTCGGGGACGACCTTACCGACGAGGAAGGATTCGCCGCCCTGGGTCCCGGCGACCTGCCCGTGCTGGTGGGAAACCCGGAGCGCCCCACCCGGGCCCGGTTCCAACTCCTGGGGCGGGAAGAACTTCTGGCCTTCCTGGAAAGATGGGCCTCCGCCATGGAGACCCGCCCCTGAGTTGGCCTTTTTGAAGGGTTTTGGTAAAATCCTGATTTCCAGAAGGTTGCCGACACTCCCCTTGGGTTTCTCGGCATAGGAAACAGGGCGACATGGACCTTTCCTCACCAACCACGCGGATCGCCGCCGTCTCCAACCGCCTGCCCATCGTGGCGGAGCGGGTGGGAGACCGGTGGAAGATCCGTTCCGGCTCGGGAGGGCTCGTCACGGCCCTGGCGCCGGTGCTTCGCAACCGGGGCGGACTCTGGATCGGTTGGGCCGGTACGGTGGAAGGCCAGGGGCCGCCTCCCCGGTTCCCTGCGACCTCCAAGAAGGTGGGCTACACCCTCCTGCCCGTGCCCCTTACCCAGGAGGACCTGGAAGGCTTCTACTACGGCTTCGCCAACCAGGTGATCTGGCCCCTCTTCCACGATTTCCAGGACCGGTGCAACTTCGATCCCGCCTTCTGGTATCGCTACCTGGACGTGAACCGGCGCTTCGCCCGGGTCATTCAGGCCCAGACCCTTCCCGACGACTACGTCTGGGTCCACGACTACCACCTGATCCACGTGGCCCACTTCCTCAAGGATCTGGACTGCCCGAGAAAGACGGGCTTCTTTCTCCATATTCCTTTTCCCCCGCCGGACCTCTTCCTCAAGCTTCCCTGGCGGAACCAGGTGCTCCGGGCCCTCCTGGAGTTCGACCTCCTGGGCTTCCAGACCGTTCGGGACAGGCGGAATTTCCTGCTCTGCCTGGCCCAGCTCTGCCCGGACGTGAAGGCCCGGGGAAGGGGCCAGGTGGTGTCGGTCCACGCGGGAACGCGGGAGGTGCGGGTGGGGAGCTTCCCCATCAGCATCGACTTCGAAGCCTTCGCGAAGCGGGCCGCTTCCCGGGAAGTTGCCGACCGGGCCTGGTTTTTCCACGAGAACTACCCGAACCAGCAGATCATCCTGGGCCTGGACCGCCTGGATTACACGAAAGGGATTCTCCAGCGCCTGGAGGCCTACCGGCTGGCCTTGAAAAAACACCCTGAACTCCGGGAGAAGACCACCCTGATCCAGGTGGTGGTCCCCAGCCGGGCCGAGGTCCCCCAATACCAGGAGCTGAAGGCCCAGATCGAGCGCCTCGTAGGGGAGATCAACGGGGAGTTCACCCGCGAGGGGTGGGTCCCCATCCAGTATCTCTACCGCCACCTGGACACGGTGGAACTGCTGGCCTACTACCGGGCCTCGGAGATCGCCCTGATCACCCCCCTCAAGGACGGCATGAACCTGGTGGCCAAGGAATTCTGCGCCGCAAACATCGACGGCAAGGGAGTGCTCATCCTGAGCGAATTCGCCGGCGCCGCGGCCCAGCTCCACCGGGGGGCTCTCATGGTCAACCCCTACGACCTGGAGGGCGTGGCCGAAGCCATCCACCGGGCCTTCACCATGGACCGCCGGGAGCGGAAGGCCCGGATGCAGAAACTCCGCGAAAAGATCCGCAAACAGAACATCTTCTGGTGGGTCGACTCCTTCCTCCAGGCCGCCCTCTCCCGCCAGCTCGTGGACTTCCCGCCCCTGGAAGACTACGTCCCCATGTTCC
>CAYQBW010000500.1:0-2917 GCA_964415725.1 uncultured Planctomycetia bacterium | reverse complement strand
GACATGGGGGAGGGGGGGCGTTCTCATGTGGGCCGTGCCGGGAGACCGGCGCGGGGAACACAGGACTTGGGCCGATTTGGAAGCTTGGACCCCGCCGGGGGTTGCAGGCGAAGTGGATCTATGGAAAGGCCCGGATGGGAAGGAGGAGCGGGGGTTGGACCCTTGCTTTTCCCCGCGGAGTTCTCTTTGTTGCGCCCTCGGGTCTTCCTGCCGATCCCCTTCGCTCCGACCGCCGCCGAGGTCATGGGCGATTGGGAGGGATCGAACCATGTCCATGGGACCCATACCCGTGAGCAAGAGGACCACCCTTGCGGAATTGGTGGTCAAGGATCCGGGTCTTCTGGAAAGAGGCCTGGTCCTGGTGGAATCGGAGATCGAGATCGGGCCGGTCCGGTTGGATCTTCTTTGCGTGGACCCGGGGAAGAGGCCCGTCCTGGTCTACCTGGTGGGCAGTCCCATGGAGGAACAGGATGTCCCCCTCCGCGTCCTGGACGGAGACGGGGCTTTCCGGCGGCATGCGCCGGTCTTGCGGAAACTCTTCCCGGCCAAGGGGGTGGACTGGGACCTGCCCCCCCGTTCGCTCGTCGTGGCCGAGGAACTCTCCCGGAAGACCCTGGACCGCTTTCAGGCCATGACGGCCCTGGAGGTGGACCTTCTGGAACTGCGTTCCATCCGGGTTCGAGGGGAATTGATGTGGGCCGCCGTGCCCGTGGGGGGCGAGGCGGCGCTCAAAAGCCTTCTCCCGGCGGAGGAAGCCCCCGAGGCCCTGGAAGATCCCCGGTCCCGGGGGCTTTGGAACCAGGTCCTGGAGAGGATCCTCAAGCTGGACGAAGACCTGGAAGTCCTGGCGGACAAGTTCTACCGGGAGATTTCCGCCCAAGGGGTCTCCCTCGCCACGCTGGAATCGGGGTCCCGGAATTTCAAGGTCATCGTGCCCAGGACCAACGGTTCCCTGGAATCGGACAAGCCTCCCCTGGTGGTCCAGGTGGATGGAGAGGAGGAAGCGGACCGGGCGGTGGACCTGGTGATCCGCCGTTACCTGGCCATCCGGGAGAAGCGGATGGGCTCCGCCGTTTCCGGCGGGGGGGGTTCTTTCCGCGGCGAGGAGGAAGGGGCTTTTTCCGGGTTCGAGCGGAGTATGCCTTCTCCCAGGCTCACCGAGGAGGAACTCTCGGCCTTCCTCCAGGGGGAAGGTCCCCCCGGGGAGGGGATGAATTGAACGGAATCCGCCTCCCTTGATGGGGGAGGCGGCCGTGGGAGCGCGGGAAGGTGGGGGCCTGGCTCCGGCCAGGGACGCTGGAAAGGAGGACCGGGCCATGAAGCTTGGTTTTCTGGGCCCTCGCGGCAAGAAGCCGGGCCTTCTGGGGCGCCTCGCCCTGTCGGCTCCCAGGACGGCTCCCGCCAAGCTCCCCTGGACCCTGGCCGTGGCCAGCGGAAAGGGGGGGACGGGAAAGACCGTGCTCGCTTCGAACCTGGCCACCCAGCTCTGCATGGACGGGTTCAAAGTGGCCTTCTTCGACGCGGACCTGGGCGTGGCCAACGCCCATCTCCTCCTGGGGGTCCAGGCCCATCGCTCCATCGCCCAGGTCCTGGGGGGAAAGATCTCTCTCAAGGAAGCGGCCCTCCCTTCCCCTTTCGGGCCCTGGATCGTGCCGGGCGGGTCGGGGATCAGTGACCTGGCGAGCCTTTCGGCCCACGAATTCCTGAGACTGGCCCGGGACTTTCGTGCCTGGGAGGAAGGCATGGACTTCCTGATCCTGGATTGCGCCGCCGGGATCTCGGTGCAGACCATCCTCTTTCTCCAGGCCGCGGACGACCTGCTGGTGGTGACCAACCCGGATTTCACGGCCATGACCGACGCCTACGCCCTGATCAAGGTTCTGCACCTGAGGGACCCGGGGATGCGGGTCCACGTGGTGGTCAACCGGGTCCGGTACCAGGGCCAGGAGCGGGAGGTCTTCGAGCGGATCCAGTCGGTTTGTTCCCGTTTCCTGGGGAAAGAATTGAATTTCCTCGGCGGGCTGCCCGACGACGACGAGGTTCCCCGTTCCGTGGGGGCCCGGGTTCCTTTCGTGGTGGGCGCTCCCAGGAGCGGAGCAGCCCGTTCGCTGCGGAGGATCAAGGAGAGGATCCTGGACCTCCGGCCCGGCGGCCCGGGCGGGGAGCCTGGTTTGCGGCCCGAGGGCTATGGAGAGCGGCTGGCCCGGGCGCTCAGGGGCTGAGGTTGAGGGGGAAGAAGGCCTTTTTGTTCCTGGCTCTCCTGGTCCTTCCCCTGGGAAGCCTCTTCCTGGGCGGGGAGAGGGCGCCTGCCTTCGCCTCCTTGGAGTCCCCGCCCCTCTACCTGGACCTGAACCGGGCCTCGGCCTTCCAGCTCTCTTTGCTTCCAGGCCTGGGGCCGGCCCGTTCGGCCCGGATCGTGGAGGAACGGGAACGGGCCGGACCCTTCCGGAGCCTGGAAGACCTGGCCCGGAGGGTGGGAGGGCTCGGTCCCGGCTTGATCCGCCGGTTTTCTCCCTTTTTGAAAAACCTTCCCACCAGGGGCGGAGAGGGAAGATAATTCCTCCATGCCCAATCCAGCCCAACTGCCGGAGGAGTCCATCCGGGAAGCCGTCCAGCGGGCCTTGGACGAGGACCTGCAGGGACGGGAGGACATCACCACCCGGGCGGTGGTCCCGGAGGAGCGGGTGGCCCAGGCCCGGGTCTTCGCCCGGAGTCCGGGAGTGCTCGCGGGAATGCCCGTGGCCCTGGAGGTCTTCCGTGCCTTGGATCCCCAGGTCCAGGTGGTCCACGCCCTCCAGGACGGGGCTTCCCTCGAAGAAGGGACGGACCTCCTGGTGCTCCGGGAGCGGGCGTCGACCACCTGGACCTGCCGCCCGGCGCGGATCATGTCGGCCACCTGGTTGAGCGTCACGTAGGC
>CAYQBW010000499.1:0-2924 GCA_964415725.1 uncultured Planctomycetia bacterium | reverse complement strand
GGCCTCCCGTTCCCTCCCTGGAGCACCCCCGGGAGGAGAGGTTTATCCATCACCGCGCCCCCGGGAATATCCTCTCCCTGGGGAAGTTCGATCCTGGGAGTCCCCATCCCGGCGAGGGCCCCCGCCACGGCGGCGATCACCCCCCCCAGGGCAACGGCGATTCTCCTGGTGTCCAGGAGGGGCACAGGCGCGAATTTACCCATCAGTCTTCCCCATCTCTTCCCGGATCCTGTCGGCTTTTCGACCGGCCCTGTCCATTCCTTGAGCAGGACGGGGAACCTCCCATGGCGGGGGAGAATGGGGAAAGGGCTTTCACCGTGTGCTTGGCCTTTTTCTCGATCCGTCCGTTCTCTCCAGGAAGGTCCCGGCCGGGACAGTGGGAATCTTGCCCCGCCGGAGGAGAAAGGGAAAGTGAAAGGTTCTTCAGGTGGGGGGATTGCGGGCCGAAGAAGAGAGAGTTAAGGATCGATTGGTCTTGGTGAGGCAGGAAGTCATGAAAAAAGCCGGTTGGAACGGGATCGTCCCCCTTCTTGCGGTCCTTCCCGGGGCCCTTCTCTGCGGGAAGGCTTTTCCCCAGGCGGGAAAGAATCCCCGCCCCCCAAGGCGGACTTCGCCCCTGGGCAAGGAATCCCCCAAGGACAGGGCCGTGATTGAAAGGATCCGCAACAATTTCAAGGAGAGCAGGAAAGGCAGGTCCCTCTCGGCGAACGTGCAGATCCTCCTGGAACTCAAGAACGGGGAGAAGATCAAGGGCATCGTCCGCAACGGCCGCTTCGTGGAGAGGGACGCGGGCCTGGACTTCGTGCCGGCGGACAAGAGGATTCCCGGCGCCGGCCTCCGGATCTGGTATTACAACAATACTTCCTCCTATATCTTCATCCAGTATAAATACATCAAGAATTACAGGATCATCCGGCGCCTTTCGGATCTCCAGGTCAAGGAGATCGGGGACAAGATCCGGGAAAGAGAAAAGCGCGAGGCCGCCCTGGCCCGGAAGAGGGCCCGGGAGCGCATCGAGGCCATCAAGCGCAGGCTCCGGGGCGAGAAGGTGGAAGAGAAACTGGAGAAGCTGGCCGAGAAGATCCAGGAGAGCGAAAAGGAGGCCAAGGCCCGGATGGAGAGGGCCAAGCTCCTCAAGGAATTTCCCCCCGAGGAAGGGTGGGGCCCCAAGCGGATCCAGGAGATCAACTTGAGGAAGATCGCCCTCCACGTCTACCCGAACGAAAAGGAAAAACGTTTCATCCAGGTCTTCGAGGAGTGGCAAAAGGCCTTCAAGGAAGCCCAGGAGACCAAAAAGAAGGAAAAGGCCCTGGAGAAGGCCATGAAAGGCACGTAGGGGCCGCCGGAGGCGCCGTCTTCGGCGCCGAACGTCGGCCCGCGCTCGTTCCGGAAGTTCGGAATCATCCCGCCCTCCCAGGCCGCCGGAGCCTTTGTCGCCGGAGGCGACAAAGGCGAACGTCGGCCCGCGCTCGTTCCGGGACTGGCGCCCCGGGACCTGAAGGTTGCAATCCAACTCCTCAAGGGTTATTCGACCCGGTCCCAGGAAGAAGTTCTCCCAGGACCGAGGAGGCGGCATGGAACGTCTGGCATTTCTTTTCACCGGGCAGGGGTCCCAGTTCGTCGGCATGGGACGGGACCTCTTCCAGGCCTTCCCCGAAGCCAAGGGCACCCTCCAGGAAGCGGGGGAGGCCCTCGGGGAAGACTTGGAAAAACTGATCATGGAGGGACCCGAAGAGGCCCTGGCCCTCACGGAAAACACCCAGCCCGCCGTCCTTGCCGTGGACGTGGCCGTCTACCGGGCCCTGGGCTTCCAACCTTCCACGGCGGCGGGCCACTCCCTGGGGGAGTATGCCGCCCTGGTGGCGGCGGACTCCCTGGACTTCACCCGGGCGGTGCCCCTGGTCCGGGAGAGGGCCCGGGCCATGCAGGAGGCCGTTCCCCCCGGAACGGGGGGCATGGTGGTGCTTCGCAAGTACACGCTCCAGCAGGCCCGGGACCTGGCCGCCTCGGTCACCTCGGGAGTCCTGGAAGTGGTCAACCTCAATTGCCCGGGCCAGTATGTCCTCTCCGGGGAGAAGGCCGCCATCCGGGAAGTGATCGAGAAAGTGGGGCCCCGGCGCGCCTTGGAGCTGGCCGTGTCGGTGCCCTTCCATTCTTCCCTCCTGGAAGAGGCCGGGCGGAAGTTCGCCCGCCGGCTCGAGGAAACTCCCTTCCGGGATCCGGCCTTCCCGGTGGTCTGCAACGTGGACGCCCGGCCCGTCACCACGGCCGCCCAGGTGCGGGACGCCCTGGCGCGCCAGTTCGCCAAACCCGTCCTCTGGGAGGATTCCCTCCGCTTCCTCCTGGGAGAAGGCTACCGGATCTTCGTGGAATGCGGGCCCAAGCCCACGCTGGTCCGGATGGTCCAGGCCGTGGCCCGGGCGGAGGGCCTGGAGGACGTCCAGGTCTTCGCCCCCGCCACCCCGGAAGAGGTGGCGGACCTGAAGGAACGTTTCGGAGGCTGACCCGCCGTGTCCCTCCTTCTCCGCCGCCTGGCCGGGCTCCCCTACGGACTCCTGGCGGCGGGCCGGGCAAAGGCCTACGCCTTCGGTCTCTTCCCTTCGGAGACCCTTCCTCTTCCCGTGATCTCCGTGGGAAACCTGGGACTGGGGGGCACGGGAAAGACGCCCCTGGCCCTCTACCTGGTGGACAGCCTCAAGTCCCTGGGACTCCGCCCGGGCGTCCTCTCCAGGGGTTACGGCAAGACGAAAACGGAGAGACTGAACGACGAAGGCCGCCTGCTGGACCTCCGTTTTCCCGGGCTTCCCCAGGAACAGGACCCCGACCGGGCGGCAGCGGCGGAAAGACTCCTGGCCCGGGCCACACTGGAATGCCTGGTCCTGGACGACGCCTTCCAGCACCTCCGGATCGCCCGGGACCTGGAC
>CAYQBW010000498.1:0-2926 GCA_964415725.1 uncultured Planctomycetia bacterium | reverse complement strand
CGGGTGGGGCATGTGGGAGGGGTCGCTCATTTCCAGGACGCTTTCATCGGGGGAAGTTTTCCAGACTAATGGGCTCTGAGGAGCAGGGCAAACGAAGAGGCCTCTCCTGGCTTGCCCCTGCCGGGTCCATCCAGGAGGATGACCCCGGAGGTGCGCCATGCTGAGTCCTTCTTCCTTTTTCGACCTGGAAGGCTTCGCCCACAAAGAGTTGTTCGAAGGCCTGGGGATGGTCTGGGAAGTGATCGCCCGGATCGGCCCGTGGCTGGAGGAGAACGCTCCCCGGGGAAGGGAAATCATGGGAAGGGTCATGGCGGGGGCCTGGCTCGAGGGGGAGGGAATCTACATCGGGCCCGGCGCCCTGGTGGAACCCGGCGCCTACATCAAGGGGCCCGCCTGGATCGGGCCGGAGACTAAGGTCTCCCAGGGGGCCTACTTGCGGGGGAACGTGGTCACCGGGCGGGCCTGCACCATCGGCCATGCCACGGAGGCCAAGAACGCCCTTTTCCTGGACGAGGCCCACGCGCCGCATTTCGCCTACGTGGGGGACAGCGTTCTCGGGAACCGGACCAACCTGGGTGCGGGGACCAAGCTTTCCAACGTCACCGTTTCCAGCAAAAAAGACCCGGCCACGGGCAAACGGCCCACTTTGAGACTCCGCCTCGCGGACAAGACCTATGACACGGGCCTGGAGAAGTTCGGGGCTGTCCTGGGCGACGGGGCCCAGACGGGGTGCAACGCCGTCCTCAACCCGGGGACCCTGCTGGGCCGGGAGGTCCTGGTCTACGCCTGCGCCAGCGTGAGGGGCTACATCCCGCCCAGGAGCATCGTCAAGTTGAGGCAGACCCTCCAGGTCGCCCCGCGAAGGTTGTAACCCTGAAGATCCATGAAGGTCCTTCCGCCGCGGCCCCTGACCCCAAACCTAATCTTTCATGGGGGAAGATGGGAGCCCGGGAGGATTCACCCGGGGAAAAAAACTTCTCTCCCCGGGCGTTCCTGGAGGTGAAAAAAGGGGGAGGGGAGGCGGTTCAAGGGCCAGGAGACCACCATGGAGATCAAGATCCACCCCGTTTCGGAGACCCCCAGGGAAGAGATCGAGGAAAAGAAGAAGGACCCAGGCTTCGGGCGGGTCTTCTCGGACCGGATGTTCCGGTGCCGCTGGAGCGAGGGGAAGGGATGGCACGACGCCGAGATCGTTCCCTACGGGCCCATCACCCTGGACCCGGCGGCCAACGTCCTCCACTACGGGCAGGAGGTCTTCGAGGGCCTCAAGGCCTACGCCTGGGAGGACGGCCGGGTGGCCCTCTTCCGGCCCGAGAAGAACGGCGAGCGGATCGACAACTCCGCCCGCCGGCTCTGCATCCCCCCCGTGGGGCCCGAACTCTGGCTGGAGGCCATCGAAACCCTGGTGGACCTGGAGCGGGCCTGGATCCCGGCGGACGGGAAGGGGAGCCTCTATATACGCCCCACCATCATCGGAGACGAGCCCGGCCTGGGCGTGAGCGCTTCCAACTCCTACCTCTTCTACATCATCGTCGGCCCCGTGGGGCCCTACTTCCCCTCGGGTTTCAAGCCCGTGAAGATCTACATCCAGAAAAAGTACGTCCGGGCCGCCGTGGGAGGCATCGGCTTCGCCAAGACCTCGGGCAACTACGCAGCCAGTCTTCTCCCGGGCAAGATCGCCAAGGAAAAGGGATGCGCCCAGGTCCTCTACCTGGACGCCAAAGAGTTCAAGTACATCGAGGAGCTGGGCGGCATGAACGTCATGTGCCTTTTCGGGAACACCCTGGCCACACCGCCCCTGGACGGGAGCATCCTTCCCGGAGTCACCCGGGACTCCATCATGACCCTGGCCCGGGACATGGGATACGAAGTGGAGGAGCGCTTGATTTCGGTGGACGAGATCAAGGCGGGCGCCCGGTCGGGGGAGCTGAAAGAGATGTTCGCCGTGGGGACCGCCGCAGTGGTGACCTCCATCGGGACCCTTCTCATCGAGGACGAGGAGGTGGTGATCGGGGACGGGGGCGTGGGTGAAGCGGCCCGTTCCTTCTACGACAGGCTCACGGGGATCCAGTTCGGCCGGCTTCCCGATCCCTTCGGGTGGACCCGGATCGTTCCGGAAAAGCGTAAGAAGTAGGGCCGGGCCTTCCCTCCATGCCGCCCCTTCGGGTGCTCTACGTCCTGGACTCGCACCACCTGGGAGGGGCGGAGCTGTTCCTGGCGGACCTCCTGGAGGTCCTGGACCGGGAACGGGTGGAACCCGCCGGCCTGGTCTGCCCCCCTTACGAGGAACTGGATCCCCTGGCGGCGCGGGCCGAGGGGGCCGGCGTTCCCTGCCTGGCCCGGCTGGGGATCGAGGGATCCTTGGACTTCCGGGGAAAGAGGGCCTTCGCCCGCCTGGTCCGGGGCTTCGAAGGGGTCCTGCACTTCAACCTGGGAAGCCTGGACTCCTGCAGGCACCATCTCCTGGCCTTGCCGGGGCGGGGAAAGGCCCCGCCCCCCGTGGCCCTCCTCCATTCCCTGAACCCCCGGAAGGAGCCCGGCTTCCTCCGGCTCCGACGCCGCCGGAAAGCCCTGGGACGGCTCGCCGGGCTGGGGGCCGTCTCCCGGGCCGTCGCCCGGAGGGCTTCGGAATACGTCCCGGCCGGAAAGATCGCCTTGACCCCCAATTTCCTGGCCGCACCTTCCCTCCAGGAGGCCCGCCGCCTGGCCTCGGAGAAAGGGGCCCTCCGGGACCGCCTGGGCCTTCCCCGGGAGGCCCTGGTGGGGATCTGCATGGGCCCTCTCTCCCCTTTCAAGGGCCAGGAGATCCTGGTGGACCTTCTTCCCCGGGTGCGCGCCCGGTTTCCAGGCTTTCTCCTGGTCCTGGCGGGAGGGGACAAGCGGGGTCTTGGGGAAAAACTCCAGGCCCGGGCCCGGGCCTCCGGGG
>CAYQBW010000497.1:0-2934 GCA_964415725.1 uncultured Planctomycetia bacterium | reverse complement strand
CGTCGGGACGGCGCTTCGCGCCGCCCCTCGGGCGTCCCCTACGTCGTCCCCTACATTACGCTCTACGCCTGGGGCCGCCCCCCCTGCTATGATTCCCCCTCCCGGGAGACCTCCCACGGTCCGAGGAAAGCCCATGGACACCCGAAAGGTCGTCATCACCCATGCCCTGCGCAGTCCCATGGGGGCCCTGCACGGCGCCTTCGCGGGCGGGGGGCCCGTGGTGCTCGGCGTGGAGATCGTCCAGGCCCTCCTCCGGCACGCCGGGCTCAAACCCTCGGTGGTGGAGCAGGTCTGGTTCGGGCAGGCCCGGCCCGACCCGGAGCAGGGCAACGTGGCGGGCATCGTGGCCTACCGGGCGGGCATCCCCGTGGAGGCTCCCGCTTTCACCGTCACTCTCGGGGCCGCCTCGGGGCTCCAGGCCATCCTGATCGCCGCCAGGGCCGTTCTTTCCGGGGAGGTGGAGGTGGCGCTGGCGGGAGGGGTGGATTGTTCCTCCTCGGTGCCCCGCCTTGCGGAAAAGGGCATGGAGGCCCAGTATGGCCCGGGAGGCCTCTGGTGCGCCCTCCTCCAGGAGCCCTGCGGCATGGCGGCGGAACACCTGGCGGCCCGGTTCCACGTCTCCACGGGAGCCATGCTGGAATTCGCCCGCCTCTCCCGGGAGCGGGCCCGAACGGCCCGGGTCCAGGGATCCCTGGACGCCCAGATCGCCCCGGTCCACGTGCGCACGGGCAAGGAGATTTCCCGGACGCTTAGGTCCGACGAATACCTGCTCACCCCGCCCGATCCGCCGCCGGGCTTCCCTTTCCGTCCCAATGGGGGCCTCGTTCCCGGGCCTTCCGTGGCGCCTCTTGCCGACGGGGCTGCGGCGGTCCTACTCATGAGCAAAGAAGAAGCCCTGCGCCGGGGCTTCCAGCCTCTCGCCCAGGTCGGCCTGGGCCGCGCCTCGGGAGAGGATCCCCGTTTTTCCGCCCTGGCCGCCGTCTCGGCGGCCCGCAAGGTTCTGCACTCCATGGGGATTCCCCCCTCTTCCCTGGACCTGGTGGAGGTGGGGGAGACCTTCGCCGTGGACGCTCTTCTTTGCATGGAACAGCTCGGCCTGGACCGGGACAAGGTGAACGTTCTCGGAGGGGACCTGGCCTTGGGCCACCCCATGGGGGCCACGGGGGCCCGGATGGTGGTCTCCCTGGTGCACGAGATGGCCCGCCGGGACTGCCGCAAGGGCCTGGTGGCCATCTCCACCTGCGGGGGGCTGGGCCTGGCGGCCGCCTTCTTCAGGTTTCCCCTCTCCGGGGGCGACCTCTTCGCCATGCCCGCCATCGAGGAGGGAAAAACGCTCTACCGAAAACCAACGGGGGCCGGGCGGAAAGGAAGGGACCGGACTTGAGGGGGATCGTCCATCACCACGCCCTGGGCCTGCTCCTCCTTCCCCTCCTGGCCGGGGCGGCCCTCTTTTCCCTTCCTCCTTCCACCCCCGGCGGGGGGGCCCCGGCTTTCACGGCGGAACTTCGGCCCGCCCACTGCACCTGGTCGCCCATTCTCACCCGCGGGGAGGCGCTCCTGCTGGATCTCAGGGTTTCCGGGACCGCCCCGGCCCGGGTGGATCCCTCTCTCACCGCGGGGAACGCCCTCCATTGCGGCATGTTCGGGCCGGTCAAGCCCATCCCGGGCACGGAGAAAATCCGGCTGGCCCCGGGAACCAGGCTGGTCCGGCGGCTCGCCGTGCCGGCCGAATGGTTCCGGCTCCCCGAAAAGGCCGGGCCCCTGGACCTTCCAGCAGCCCGGATCCGCTGGAAGTCCCCCACCCTGGAAACCCGGCCCAGGACCTTCTACTACCTGGATGAAGACATCCGTACCGCCCGGGTCCGGTTCAAGACGAGTCTCGGCGAGATGGAGTTCGCCTTCGAGCCCGACAAGGCCCCGGACCACGTCAAGAACTTCCTGCGCCTGGTCCGGGCGGGCTTCTACGACGGCACCCTCTTCCACCGGGTGATCAAGGACTACATCGTCCAGGGAGGCGATCCCAACACCAAGGACGGCGATCCCTCCAACGACGGAAAGGGCGGCCCTCCCTGGAGGCTGGAGCCGGAATTCTCCTGCCTGCCCCACGTGCACGGCGCCCTTTCCATGGCCAGGGACCTGCGGGATCCCGCCTCGGCGGGAAGCCAGTTCTTCATCGTCCTGGCCCAGGCGGAGCAGGTTTCCCTCAATTGCAAGTTTACTGTTTTTGGAAGACTGGTCTCGGGCGACGATACCCTGGAGCGGATCGGATCCGTTCCCACGGGCGGGCCCTCCGGAACCACCCCGAAGAAGCCGGTGGTGCTCCTGAAGGCCTGGATCGTCTATCCCGAGGATTGAACGAGGAGGTGCCCGAAGTGACGGATCAAGGAATCGAACCCGGCCCGGGCAAGCGGCTCACGGCCAGGATGAACACCGAAAAGGGGCTCATGGTCTTCGTGCTATACCCGGACCGGGCCCCCAAGACGGTGGCCAATTTCGTCCAGCTTTCGCGGACGGGTTTCTACAACGGCCTCAACTTCCACAGGGTGATCCGGGGTTTCATGATCCAGGGCGGCTGCCCCAAGGGGGACGGAACGGGCAACCCGGGATACACCATCCCGGCGGAGTTCAACGACATCCCCCACGAGAAGGGGGTGATCTCCATGGCCCGCGGCCCGCACCCCGATTCGGCGGGGTGCCAGTTCTTCATTGTCCATTCTCCCCACGCGGCCCACCTGGACGGGTCCTATACGGCTTTTGGGAAACTTACGGAGGGGTTCGACGTGCTCGACGCCATCGCCCAGGCGCCGGTGAGGCGCAACGGCTCGGAGCGGTCCAGGCCGGTGGAGCCCGTGAAGATCCTCGGCATCGAGATCGTGGAGGAGGCCATCCCCGTCCCGGAGACTTCCGACGGGGAGGAGGCGGGCGCCGCCGGGG
>CAYQBW010000496.1:0-2938 GCA_964415725.1 uncultured Planctomycetia bacterium | reverse complement strand
GATTTTGGGGTGGAGCGTTCCTCGTTTTTTTTTTTTTTTGTGATGGGAGGGGGCGGACGGCGATGATTCGGGCTTTTTGGACCGGGCTTTCGGTTTTTCAAAAGCGCCTGTGGAAGGAGCAGGAATGGGTTTTTTCCATTCGAAAGGGCCTCTCCTTTGGGCTTGTGCTTCCTCTTTCCTCTTTTCGGCCCTCCCCGCCCGGTCCCAGCAGCCCTTGAGCCTCTCGGGGGCGTGGGAGATCCGACCGGACAAGGAGGACAAGGGCCTGCGGGAAGGCTGGTTCCGGCCCGGGACGGGGGGGGATTGGCGGGGCGCCCTTGTGCCTTCGGCCTGGGAGAGCGCGCTCGGGATCGACTTCGACGGGGTGGCCTGGTATCGCAAGGGCTTCCGCCTGCCCCCGGACCTTCCCCCGCGCCGGGTCTTTCTGCGCTTCCACGGGGCGGCCACGGAGGCCCGGGTCTGGGTGAACGGCAAGGAAGCGGGCGGGCACACCGGCGCCTGGACCCCCTGGGAGGTGGAGATCACCTCGGCCCTCCGGAAGGGGGGTCTCCAGGTGGTGGTGGTCCGGCTGGACGAGAAGGTGGGCTACAACACCCAGGGCTTCCTGCCCGTGATCGCCCCCCATTTCGGCGGGCTCTGGCAAGGGGTGGAAGTCCTTTTCCGCAAGGGGGCCTGGATCGACCCGGACGGGGTCTTCCTGGACGGCTCGGGAAAGACGAAGACCGGGCTCCGGGTGCTCCGGGCCCGGGTCGCCCTGGGGGGGGACCCTCCCCCGGGGTCGAGGGTGGAGTTCACTCTCCGGAACAACGCGGGCGGGGTCCTCGGCCGGGGGAGCGTTCCCGTGAAGGGGAATACTCTCGAATGGAAGTGGACGGGAAAGGCCCGCCCTTGGCTTCCCTCCCGGCCCTGGAGGTTCACCCTGGAGATGAAACTGGCCGGTCCTTCCGGGGAAGTCCTGGACGTTGCCAGGAGGAGGGGCGGGTTCAGGAGGGTCGAGACCGACGGGGCCCGGCTGCTCCTGGAGGGAAAGCCTTTCATCGTCCGGGGAATCCTGAACTGGGGATACTACCCTCCCCTTCTCGCGCCGGCGCCTTCGCCGGAACTTTTCCTGGAAGAGGTGCGGAAGCTGAAAAGAAGGGGCTTCAACCTGGTGAAGTTCTGCCTCTGGGAGCCGCCTTCCTACATCCTGGACATCATGGACCGGGAGGGGATGGCCGCCTGGATCGAGTATCCCACCTGGCACCCCAGGATCGACAAGGCCCACCGGGCCGAACTCCTGCGGGACTACAGGGAGATGTCCGACCTGGACGGGAACCACCCTTCGGTAATCCTCCGGAGCGTCACCTGCGAGACGGGGCCCTCGGCGGATCTCCAGGTTCTGAAGGAACTCTATACCCTCTTGAAGAAGAGATGCCCCGGAACACTGGTGGAGGACGACTCCTCCTGGATCGGCTGGAACAGGGTCCACGACTTCTGGGACGACCACACCTACTGGAACAATTCCACCTGGAGGAAAAAGCTCCGCTCCCTGGACGAATTCAGGCGGAAGCGGAAGCTTCTTCCCCTGGTGCTCGGGGAGGCCATCGCGGCCGACACCTGGGCGGACACCCGGTTTTTGGTCCCGCGCTTCGCCGGGGGGGTCCCCTTCTGGGCCCCCAGGTGCCTGGAAAGCCAGCTCCGCTGGGAGCGGATTCTCCAGGAGCGTTACGGGGCGCCGGGCTTCGATCCCGTGGAGGATCTCCTGGAGATCTCCAGGAAGTATTCCATGACGACCCGGAGGTTCCAGGTGGGGGCCTTCCGCCAGGAGCTCCCCTGGGCGGGCTACGTGATCAGCGTGATCCGTGACATTCCGGCCTGCCGGATGGGCATCTTCGATGCCCTGGGGCGGCCCAAGTGGGGGGACTTTCCATGGTCCTGGCAGGGAGCCTTCTCCTTCTCCATCCGAACCCCCGGCGACCAGAGGGGGTTCCCCGCGGGGACGAAGGGGGGCCTGGAGATCCGGCCCTGCCTCAGGGTGGATCCCAGCGGGGCCCCTCCGGGGAAGTTCGGACTCCGGTTCTCGGGGTCCGGGTTCAAGACGTTCCAGAGAGAGTGGGATTCACCCGCCGAGGTGGGAAGGGGCTGGGATGGCCCGAAATTGCGGTTTGTCGTCTCTTCGGAGGAGGAAACCCCTAAATGCGTCGGGTCCAAGGGGATGCTCCTGGACTCCCGGGGAAACCCGTTCAAGGTCATGGGTTGGGTTTTCTGGGCCCTCCCCCCGGTCTTTCCCGCGCCGAAAGGAACGGTTCTCTACGGGGAGGACCGGGAAAAGGCCATGGAGACCCTCTTTCCGGGGGGAAGGGTTCTGCCGGCGGGTTCGGCCCTTCCGGGGGATACGCCGCTGGTGGTGACCCGGGCCCTGGACGAAAAGGTCCTGGACTACCTGGAGGGGGGCGGCAGGGTCTTGCACTTGACCTCGGACCTACGAGGCTCCTTCAAGGTGGACGGGCTCTGGTATCTGCGGGGAACCCCCTGGGCGCCCCCCAGGCCCAGGGCCTTTTTCGAGAGGGTGCCCAGGGAGATGTTGGTCTATCTCCAGGCTTTCGAATTGCAGGGCAAGGGAGTGATCCGTGGGGAGAAGCTCTGGAAGGAGGTGGACCCCCTGCTGGCCTTTTTCGAGACCCACGACCTGGACCGGGTGCGGCCGGATCTTTTGCTTTTCTATACGGGCGCCGGCAAAGGTCGGCTCGTGGTGAGCAGTCTCCGCCTGGAGGGGGGGCGGGAGAAGAATTACGCAGGAACCTGGCTGGCCGGGGAACTGGCGCGCCTTTTGGTCCAGGGACCTCCCCCGGAGAGGAGGCTCGGGGAGGAGACGGTCCGGGCCCTCCGGTCGGCCTTGACCGGCGAGATCCTGAAGGTGCGGGGGCCCTGGCTCTTCCGGAAGGACCCGGAGGGGAAG
>CAYQBW010000495.1:0-2939 GCA_964415725.1 uncultured Planctomycetia bacterium | reverse complement strand
GAGGGGGGGCCCTGGTGGGAGCTTCCCATCCGGGGGGAGCGGGCGAAAGGAAAGGTGCCTCTTCCCTTCGGGCCATGCGTGCTCGAGGCCGCCGCCGTGGACGGCCGGGGGGTGTGGAAGAAGGCCTTCCTGAGGCTGGAATGCGCGGCCCAGCGCCGGGAGGGGGAAAAGGACCCCGAGCCGAGAAGGCTGGGCAGGAGGAAGCTCTCCGGGCTCCCGGGCCTCCTGGTGGATCCCCTGGCCGGGCCGGACCGGGTCCTCTCGGAGCGGGAGGTTCCGGCCTTCGCGCCCCCGCCCGGGGAGGCCGGGGAGGGGCGGAAGAAGGCGCGCCCGGGGAGGCAGAAGGAGGGCATTTCTATCCCTTCTTCACGGGTTCCCTTCCGGCGCCCAGGACCGCTCCTCCGCCGCCGCCCGTGGGAGGGTCGGTGACGGTCCAGCGCCACAAGAAGGACTGGTATTGCCCCAACAGGCCCCACATCAAGGTAGGTTTCCGTCTTCCCGAATACCTGGCCAAGCTGGACTTATCCAAGTACAAGCCCGGCACCAAGGCCTTCGAGAAACTCCAGCGCCGCCTCCTGGAGAGACTGCGCCGGAGGGGCATCGACACCTCCCGGCTCGAGAAGTTCCGGGACCTTCTTTTGAGGCATTGCGACAGGCTCGAGCAGGGAGGCCCCCTTCCCGACTTCTGGCAGTCCCTGGGGTTCAAGGCCATGCCGCCCGTGGACAAGGCCGCCCAGGCGGCCTGGCGGAAGAAGATGCGCGAGAAGACCGCCATGTTCTGGCTGAGGCTCCTGGCCTCGGGGGACCCGTCGCTCATCGCCCAGGGCCTTCGGGCCCGGGCTTCGGCCCTGAGCAAGTACGACCAGGCCCTCCAGATGCAGGCCCAGGCCTGCATCGAGACGGTGGAGGCCTCCCAGCGCCTGGCCGAGGACGTGGCCGAAGGCGGGGTCGCCGTGGCGGGGGTCTTCTTTCCTCCCGCCGCGGCTGCGGGGGAGTTGATCGACATCTACACCGCTTTTTCGGGGAAGAGGTTTCTCACGGGCAACCAGGTGGGGCTCATGGAGAGGTTTCTCCGGGGAGCGGGGACCATCGGGGTCCGGGGCCTCCAGGCGGTCTGGGCCAGGAGTCCGGCTTTCCGGAAGGCCGCCAACGGTCTCTACAGGTTCACCGCCGCCGGGGGAAAGAGGGCGGCCGGTTTCTTCCGGCGCCTCTTCCCCAAGACCACGGACCTGGCCGAGAGAGGGATCGAGGCCGGGGTCAAGTGCCTGACCAAGGAGCGGAAACTCGCCTTCTGGAGAAAGACCCGGCAGGTGGAGGAGGCGGGGGAGGCCTTCAAGGCCGGCGCCGAGGGAGTGGAAGCGGCCAGGCGCATGGCCAAGGACGAGGCCAAGGCCAAGGCCCTCCTCCAGAAATTCGAGAAAGCCGACGACCCGGAGGTGATCCGGCAACTGGTAAGAAAGGGGCAGGGGAACAAGACCTTCCAGAGGATCATCAACCAGGAAGGCTCCACGGCGGCCAAGGTCAAGTTCAACAAGGCGGTCAAGAAGTTCTACGACCAGGCGGACCACGTGACCGGCGCCAGGCTGAAGCAGGTCCTGACCCAGGGGGACGAGGCCAAGCTGGACAAGATCGCCGCCGAACTTGGCGTGAATCCAGGGACCCTGAAAAAGGCGAGGAACCGGCTCAATTCCAAGATCGCCGCCCGGAAGGAGGCCTTGAGGAAGATGGGGATCCAGGTGGACGACGTCACGGTGGAGCCCCTCTTCATCACCCGCCCCAGGAAGAACCTCAAGGTAGGACGGGACAGGGACGTGACCTACTTCGTCTACGGAAAGACCAAGGACGGCAGGAAGATCCTGCTCGGCGAGGTGGACCACACGATCTCGGGGCCGGTCTACAAGCAGGAGTTCTGGAAGTCCGCCATGGGGACGAAGGACGTGCCGCGCCTTCCCAACGGGCGGCCCGACACCCGGGCCATCGACGGTTTCGCCCACAACATGGACCAGGCCGTGACCTCCAGCAAGGACCTGGAGGCCTACAACCTGGGCGAGGTGGGGCTCAAGGACTTCTTCGACCAGGGAAACCTGCCTCCCACCATGACCCGCGTGGAGGACGTGAAGGACACGATCTACTACAAGTCGGACCACTGGTTCAAACAGGCGGCCAGGCAGAAGGATCCCGTCCTCAAGGGCCGGAACCTGGTGGAGGGGATGCGCCAGGCCCACAAGCAGTTCGACGACATGGTGATCCCGAGAATCAGGCAATACGGCCTGGACCCGGCGGTGGACGTGCCGCCGAACCTCCAGGTGAGCATGGACATCTTCAAGAAGGCCACCTCCGGGAAGATCACCCCCGAGGAGGCCGTGGCCCGCCTCAAGGCCCTGGGAGAGACCCCGGAATCGGTGGCCCGCAAAGCCGCCGATTACCTGGAAGGGGTGGAGAAGACCGCCGGGCGGACCTACCGCATCGCCGGGACCAAGGACCTCCAGGAGAGCCTGGCCCGCCTCCGGAAGAGCAAGGTCCCCGACTGGGCGGAACAGTCCCTCCGGAAGGCCAAGAAGTCCCTCCTCACGGGCAAGGTCTCGGGGGCCACCTTCAAGAGCGCCCGGACCCAAGTCTTCCTCCAGAAGTTCCGGGAACTGTCCAAGACCCCCGGCGGCGCCCGCAAGTGGGCCCAGTGGGTGCGGAAGAACTACGAGGAGGGCCTGATCACCCTGGACGAAGCCGGCCAGCTCCTGAGAAAAACCAAATAGATGGTTGTAGGGGACGCCCGAGGGACGGCGTCTCGCGCCGTCCCGACGGCCGTCCCGCGATTCCCCAAGACACCGGAAGATTCCGAATCCCCGGAACCATCCCGGGCCGACGCCCCATCCCGTCCCGATAGGAACGTAGGGGACGCCCGAGGGACGGCGCGCAGCGCCGTCCCGGCGGCCGTCCCG
>CAYQBW010000494.1:0-2949 GCA_964415725.1 uncultured Planctomycetia bacterium | reverse complement strand
GTTGGAGGCAGGACCAGGCGGACCGGCTCGGCGGGAGGCGGGTTCAGGGGGACGTCTTTTGTGACGGGGCGGACAAGAGGGATGCCCAGGATGAGCTTGCCTTTCCAGGCCCCGATCTCCGCCTTGGGCGTGCGTTTTTTCCAAGAGAGAAGGGAGAAGAGGGCGATTCCCTGGGGACCCTTGGTCCGGGCGTGAAAGAAGGAATACCATTTTCTTTTCCAGAAAGGCAATTTGCAGGTCAGGTTCAACCGGACGGGGATTCCGGCTACGGGCTTTCCGGCCCGGTCCACCACCTGGCAGAGGATCCTGTTCCGGGAGGAGATTTCTCTCCGCGAAAGAGGGTGACTTCTTCGCGGGGCGGGATTTTCTGGCTTTCCCGGGGTCTGCCCAGCGGTCGCCCCCGGGGTCTGCGAGGGGGGCCTCTTTACCCCGGTCGGGTTGGGGGAAACCGGAAGGGAAGGTTTTTGCGGGGAGAGGCCCAGCCAGGCCAGGACCAGGAGAACCGCCGCGGCGGCGGGAAAAAGAATCTTCTTCGCCATGGATCCGCTTCCTCCGTCTCCGCATTCTCCCCCGGAGGGAGGATTCCGTCTACTCCCGGGCGAACCAGAGCCGGCCGGCGGAATCGGTGCCGCCGGCGCCGTGGACCGAGGCGCGGAGGATGTATTTCTTTCCCGGGGACACCCGGTCCAGGTGGAGGCGGTAGGCGTTGCGGCGGGTTTCGAGGCCCGTCCAGCCGGGGTGCACGTCCCGGGCGACGATTCTCCCGTCCTCTGTGAGTTGGACCCAGTCCACCTGGAGGGCGTGGGCGCCCTTTTCCCAGGAGAAGGTGAAGAGGAGGTCTCCGCCCTTTTTCAAGAGGGGCGTCACGTCCCAGGAGAGGACCACGGGTTTGTCGGGGGAGAGATCCGAAGGTTTCCACCTCCCGGCGGGCACGGGCGGGTCGTGGGGCCGGAGGGCTTTTTTATACCGTTTCCAGAGCAGGCGGACCAGCTTCACCGGGTCTTCCGAGGGCTCGGCCGGGTAGCTCTCCCTGGTGGAGACCACCCATCCCCACTCGATGTCCTTTCGCTCCTCTTCCCAGGATTTCCGGTCCACGGGTTGGCCTGTCTTGAGGGACCGCTCCATGCGCTCGAAGAGGGCCTCCCAGCGGGCCAGGTAGTAGTCCTTGGTGAGGCCGTTCCAGAGACGGCCGGCGTAGTCGGTAAGCGAAGCGCCGCGCCGGTCCCAGGTGGTGAGGATGTTGCGGGCGTTCTTTTCGTAGTAGGCCTCTTCCCCGGGGCCGGCGGCCCAGGAGCGGGCGTCGGCGATCCATGTCCCAAGGAGGAATTCGGGGCGGGTCGCCAGGAGCCGGTCCAGGTCGAGGGCGAGGCGCCGGAAGGCGGCGGTCTTCTCGCGGAAGAGGGGGAGATCCTTGTTCGCGTAGGCTTCGGCCAGCTCCTCCCAGAGTTCCAGGGAGTGGTTCCCCAGAACCTGGCGGGCCAGGTTCACCAGGTCGAAGCGGAAGGCGTCCCTCTCGAAGGCGCCGGGGCGGGCCCGGAGCATTTCCTGCAGGGCCCGGGCCAGGACGGCGTTGTCGTAGTGGATCCTCGCCCGGGGCCGGGGCCATCCCTTGCCGCCGGTCGTTGGTTTCGCCTGGAGGCATACCCGTTTTTCATCGCCCGGGACGCCCCGGTCGTTGTACGCGGTCTGGAGGAGGATCTCCCAGGCCCGTTCGGCGTAGGGGTCGGGCCCTCCCGCCCGAAGGCGCGCCCACTCCCGGATCCATTCCTCCGCCGGGACGGGACCTTTGCGCCAGGGCCGCTCCAGGACGAACTGGTGGAGGAGGGGATTGACCCCAAGGCCTTCCAGGGTGGAGCCCACCCCACGGAGGTTGGGAGGCCCGCCCGAGGGGAAGAGGGCGTTCAGCCGGACCGCCACCTTGCGCAGGGGGCCTTCCATGGTGGTGCTCCCCCCGAAGTTCCCCAGGTAGCACCAGACGAAGGGGGCGCCGAAGAAATTCTGGATCCGCCGGAAGAACTCCACCCGCTCGCAGACGTAGTCCAGAAGGATCATCCGCTCCGGCGGAACTCCCTCGATCATGGCCTTGGTCCGGGGAGGGGTCCAGTTATGGTTGTTGTAGAAGATCCAGCCCATCTGGACCCAGCGGGCCTCGGGGTCGGCCTCGGCCATGCCCTGGTAGATGGCCCGGGAGACGGACTGGAGGAATTCCGGCTTCCAGCTCGGCGGGACGATCTCGTTGAAAGGGTCGGCCGAGTAGAAATGGTCCGTCCCGTAGGTCCTCGCCTGTTCTTTCAAATAGGTGACCTGGATCTTCCGGAAGAGGGGGGACTTGGGGTCCAGGAACCAGGTCTTGCACGACCTGGCTACTCCCGCCCAGCCCACGGCCAGGGGGGCGATTTTGGCCTTGGGGAAGAGGCGCTTCAGCCCGGGCGGCACGTGGCCGGCGAAGGCGGGAAGGATGGGTTTCATGCCCAGGGCCCGCTCCCGGGCCAGGATCTTTTTCTGCAGGGCCTCCTTGCCGTCGATGAAGCTCCGGGGAAGGGGCCCGCCCCAGCGGTCCAGGTTGGCCATCCGGTGCCAGGGAAGCTGGGCGGGGCCGGTGAAGTAGGCGCGGATCTCCTTCTCGGGGAGGCCGAACTTCTTCCAGACCCTGAGCCAGACCGCCTCGTTGCCCGTGTGCGCCAGGGGGAGGTCCACGCCGTTGAGGGCCAGCCAGTCGATGAAGCGCTCCCACTCCTTCCAGCCCCAGTAGGGCAGGGTGTAGCCGAAAGTGCAGTAGTTGAGGAAGAAGCGGTGCTTTACCCGGCAGGTCTTTTGGAGGGGCCTTTGGGGAAGGGGCAGGTTCCGGGGGACCTGGACGGGGGTCCCCGGCGTCCAGGACACGGGAACCAGGGCCACGTGGCGGAGATACCAGCCCAGCCCCGCCGCCAGGGCGATGGGGCTGGTGCC
>CAYQBW010000493.1:0-2956 GCA_964415725.1 uncultured Planctomycetia bacterium | reverse complement strand
GGGGACCCCCCCTCTCCCCGAAGAGATCCAGGAGAAACCGGAGCACATCTTCTCTCGGGGGAAAGATCTCCTCGTAGAAGGCCGCCATGTCCTGGTAGAGTTCCAAGCCCACCTCCAGGCCCGCGCCCCTCGCCCGCCTTCTCCAGGGCTCCCATTCTCCCCCGGCCCGGCCCCCGGGGGAACGGCGAAGACCCTCTTGCCTTGCCTCTTTCGGCCGGGAAGGCTAAAAAAAGGAGGAATTCCAAGGCAAGGGAGGCGCCATGTCCCAGATGGAAGACGGTTGCGTCCAACCCGCCCGGGGGCCCTTGCTCCCGCCGGGCGCGTCCGATTCCCCCAACCAAGGACCCCCCAAGGAGGTGATCGCCATGCAGGCCCAGGTCGGCAAGGAAGCCCCGGATTTCGAGGCCACCGCATTCATCGAGGGCAAGGGTTTCCAGCCCGTCAAGCTCTCCGACTACAAGGGCAAGTGGATCGTGCTCTGCTTCTACCCGGGGGACTTCACCTTCGTCTGACCCACCGAGCTGGCGGCGGTCGCCGCCCTTTACGAAGAACTGAAGGCCCTGGACGTGGTGGTTCTCTCCATGAGCACGGACAGCCGCTTCGTCCACAAGATCTGGCAGGAGGAAGAACTCTCCAAGATGGTGAAGGGAGGCGTCCCCTTCCCCATGCTCTCCGATGCGGGAGGCCGGATCGGGGCGGTCTACGGTGTCTACGACGAAGCCGCCGGCGTGGACATCCGGGGCCGCTTTCTCATCGATCCGGATTTCGTGATCCGCGCCATGGAGGTCCTCACCCCCGAAGTAGGGAGGAACCCCAAGGAACTGCTCCGCCAGATCAAGGCCTTCCAGCACGTGCGCAAAACCAACGAGGCCACCCCCTCCGGCTGGGAGCCCGGCGGAGTCACCCTGAAGCCCGGCCCCGACCTGGCGGGCAAAGTCTGGAAGGTCTGGAAACCCTGAGTCGCCTCCCCATGCTCAAGAACAAGGTCGCCTTGATCACGGGAGCCAGCGCGGGGATCGGCCGGGCCTGCGCCCGGGTCTTCGCCCGCGAAGGGGCCCGGCTCATCCTGGCCGCCCGGCGCCTCAACCGCCTCCTGGAACTCTCCAAGGAGGTTTCCGACGAGTTCGGCGTGGACTGCCACATCCTGGAGCTGGACGTCCGCGACCGGGAGGCCGTGGAGGCGGCGATCTCCGGGCTCCCCCCCGCGTGGAAGGAGATCGACATCCTGGTCAACAACGCCGGCCTCAGCCGCGGCCTGGACAAGGTCCACGAGGGCGAACCCTCGGGATACGACGAGATGATCGACACCAATCTCAAGGGCCTCCTCTGGATGAGCCGGGCCGTGATCCCGGGCATGGTGAAGCGGGACAAGGGCCACGTCATCAACATCGGGTCCATCGCGGGCCGCCAGGTCTACCCGGGAGGCAGCGTCTACTGCGCCACCAAGCACGCCGTCCGGGCCATCACCGAGGGGATGCGCCTGGACCTCAACGGCACCCGGGTCAGGGTCTCCTCCGTGGACCCGGGCATGGTGGAGACGGAGTTCAGCCTGGTCCGCTTCCGCGGCGACAAGGAGAGGGCCGACCAGGTCTACCGTAATTTCCCCCCCCTGAAACCCGAGGACGTGGCCGAGGCGGTGCTTTTCTGCGCCACCAGGCCCCCCCACGTAAACGTCCAGGAGATCCTTCTCATGCCCACCGACCAGGCCTCGGTCCACCTCTCCTACAAGCGGGGCCGCTAGGAGAGGGCCTTGGGGAAGACCCGCCCAGGGAGCCTGTATCCCGCCGCGGCCTTCCTCCTGGCCCTCTCGGCGGTCCTCCTCTACTGGCCCGCCGGAACGTGGTTCCAGGGGGACGACTTCATCGCCGTCACCTACGCCCACAACCTCCGGAACGTCCTCCACGACTTCACGGGCCCCCAATACGGCCTCACGGGCCACACCCTCTTCTGGCGCCCCCTGATCACGCTCTCCTTCGCCGTGGAGTCTTTCCTCTTCGGCGGAAACCCCTTCGGCTACCACCTGGACAACGCCCTGGTCCACGGCCTGAACGTCCTGCTTCTCTTTCTCCTCCTGCGCAAGATCCTCGGGGATCGCTGGGCCCTGGGCGCGGCCCTCCTCTGGGCCTTCCATCCCGCCCAGGCCGTCCCCGTGCTCTGGACCGTGGGCAGGGTGGACCTCCACTGCGTCTTCTGGATGCTTCTCTCCCTCCTGCTTTTCCGGCGGGCCCTGGAAGGAAGGGGCGGGACGGCCTGGGCCCTGGCCGCCTTCGCCGCCGCCCTGGCCACCAAGGAGCTGGCCCTGGTCCTTCCCGGGCTGGCCCTGGGCCTGGCCCTTCTCTCCGGGAAGGAGGCCTCCCTCCTCTCCCGGACAGGTTCCGCTCTCTTGAAATCCCTGCCCTTCTTCCTCCTCCTCCTGCCCTATTTCGCCGCCCGCAAGGTCTTCCTGGGCCGTTTCATCGGGGGATACATGGCCGAACAGCTCCACCCGGCGGCCCTGCCGGGGGGATTCGCCCTGTGGACGGCCCGGCTCTTCTTTCCCGCCGGGAGCGTCCTGGGGGAGAGGGCGCTCGGGGCCGCCGCTCCCTACCTCGCCTGGGCCGGCTTCCTGGCATGGGGCGTGTCGGCCCTGCTCTTCCTGCGGAAGCGCCGGGACACCCGGACCCTGCCCGGCCTGGCCGCCGGGGCGGGCCTCTTCCTGGCCGGTTGCGTGCCCGTCTACGTCTTCCTGGCCCAGCCCGGAGAGATCAAGCATATCCGCTATTTCTATCTTCCCCTGGCGGGGCTGGCCGTCCTGGCCTCGGCCGCCGGCTGGAAGGGGACCCTGCTGGTGCTGGCCCTCCTCCTTCCCGTCCACTTCCCCGTCCGTTCCGACTTCCACAAGGCCATGTCCTACGACCGGAAGGTCCACCTGGGCCTGCTCCGGGCCGCCTCCCGCCTCCCCGCCGGACGCCCCCTC
>CAYQBW010000492.1:0-2968 GCA_964415725.1 uncultured Planctomycetia bacterium | reverse complement strand
GTCCTGGAAGGCCCGCCGGGCGAAAGGATCGTGGTCACCACGGACATGCTCCTGGAGGGGGTTCATTTCCTGCGCGGGGGAACAGGCCCTTACCTCCTTGGATGGAAAGCCCTGGCCGTGAACCTCTCCGACCTGGCCGCCATGGGGGGAAGGCCCTGGGCCGCCTTTCTCGCTCTGGGTCTTCCCCGGGACCTCCCGGTCTCCTACCTTGAAGACTTCCGGAAGGGCCTGGCCGACTGCGCCGCCCGTTACAAGATTCCCCTTCTCGGGGGGGACACCACGGCGGCCAGGAAAGACGCCGCCCTTTGCCTCACCCTGCTCGGGAGGGTCCCGGCGGGCCGGGAGATCTACCGCTCCGGGGCGAACCCGGGGGACCGGATCCTGCTGGGGCGCCCCACGGGGGAGAGCGCCGCGGGCCTGGCCCTCGTCCTGGACCCCTCCATCGACCTGCCCGATCCCGACAGGGAGGCCCTGCTCCTGGCCCACAACAAGCCCGAACCCCAGCTGGACCTGGGCGCCCTTCTCTCCGAAAGGGGCCTGGCCACGGCCATGATCGACATCAGCGACGGCCTCCTCCAGGACCTGGGCCATCTCTGCGAAGAGTCCCAGGCGGGCGCCCGGGTGGAAGAGGAGAAAGTCCCCGTCGCCCCCCTGCTCGGCCGGTTCGCCGCCGCCGCGGGAAAGGATCCCCTGGACCTGGCCCTGGCGGGGGGGGAGGACTACGCCCTCCTCTTCAGCGTTCCTCCGCAGCGGGAGGAAGAAGCCCTGGAGGCGGCCCGGCGGGAGCTGGGAATCCGCCTCCACCCCATCGGAACCGTCACGGAGGACCCGGGCGTCCTCCTGGGCCGGGAAGGGGAATGGAGGAAACCCGGGCGGAGCGGATATACCCATTTCCGGACATAACGGGCGCCGTTCCCGAGGGCCCTATTTCTTCCTGGTCGGGAATTCCTTGAGGAGCTTGAAGAGTTCGCTCTTGGTGGTTCCGATGAATTCGGTCCCCCGGGCGAGCCCCTGCTGGAGGGCTTCCAGGGCCCGGACGAACCGGTAGAAGGCCGGGTCCTCGCCGTAGGCCTTGGCGTAGATCGCCGCCGCCCGGGCGTCGGCCTTTCCCTGGATCTCCTGGGCCTGCTTGTAGGCTTCGGACTGGATCCGTTTCAGCTCCTTCTCCCGCTGGCCGTCGATCTCCGCCTTCTTTCCCTGTCCCTCGGAACGGAACTTCTCCGCGATCCGCCGCCTCTCGGAGATCATCCGGTCGTAGACCTTTTTCTGGACGTCGGGGCTGTAGTTGATCCTCTTGATCCGCACGTCCACCAGGGTGATTCCGAAGTCCTGGACCTTGGAGGCCGCCTCCTTCTTGATCCACTCCTGGAGCTTCCGCCTCCCCATGGTGATCCTGGGCTGCTCGGCGATGTCCCCCCGGGCCTCCACGGCCTTCTCCCTGGGAAGGGGGCGGTTCGTGAGCCGTATGGCCTCGATGAGGTTATGGCCCGAGATCGCGTCTCTCGTGGCCCCGTCCAGGATGTCGTCCAGCCTTCCCTGCGCCCCCGCCTCGTTCACCACGGATTTGAAGAACTTGAGGGGGTCGGTGATCCTCCAGCGGGCCGTGACGTCCACGTAGATGTAGGTCTTGTCCAGGGTGGGAATCAGGTTGGGGTCCCCGTCCCACTCCAGGATCCTCTTCTCCATGCGGTTGACCTCCTGGACGAAGGGAGTCTTGAAGTGAAGGCCCGCCTCGGTCACGGGCTCTCCCACGGGTTCCCCGAACTGGGTGATCACCACCTGCTCCCCCTCGTGGACCGTATAGAGGCTCGCCTTGAGCAGGACGAGGAGCGCCAGGATCACCAGGGACACGAAAACGACGATCGCCCTGTTCCTGCGCGTCATTTCCCACCTCCTTTCCTGCCGACGTTCAAGAGCGGAAGGACCTTCCCGGCCTCCTCGTCGAGAACCACTTTCTTCCCGAGCCCGGCCAGGACCTTCTCCATGGTCTCCATGTAGAGCCGGTATCCCGTCACCTCCGGGGCCTTCCTGTATTCCGCGAGCAGGGCGCTGAACCTGGCCACGTCCCCCAGCGCGCGGTTGACCCTGTCGATGGCATACCCTTGCGCCTCCTGGATCATCTTGAGGGCGTCCCCCTTGGCCAGGGGCACGGCCTTGTTGTAGGCCTGGCGCGCCTCGTTGATGGTCTTCTCCCTCTCCTGCTGGGCCTTGTTCACGTCGTCGAAGGCGTCCTTGACCGGGCCGGGAGGATTGACGTCCTGGAGGATCACCTGGGTGATCCGGATCCCCGAATCGTAGGAATCCATGGCCTCCTGGAGCCCCTTCTTCACCAGGGAGTTGATCTCGGCCCTCTTCTCCGTCAGGACCTCCGTGACCGTCATGTCCCCCACCACCTCCCGCATGATGGACTCCGAGAGATCCCTGAGCGTCCCTTCCGGGTCACGCATCTGGAAAAGGTATTTGTAAGGGTCCCGAATGCGATACTGGACGATCCACTCCACCTGGGCCATGTTCAGGTCACCCGTGACCATGAGGGCTTCCTTGAGCATGTCCCGGCCGATGGGGGCGTACTGGGTCCTTCTGCCCGCCTTCAAGGTCCTGAAACCGAACTCCTCCTTGAAGGTAAAGGCCGTCTTCACCTTCTCCACCCGGTCGATGCCGAGGGGAAGCTTGAAGTGGAGACCCGGCGGAACCCTCTCCAGGAATTTCCCGAACCTGAGAACCACCCCTTCCTCGTTCGCCTCCACCGTATAATAGGAGGAGTTGACCACCAGGAGCAGGACGATCACGGCCAGGACCGTGAAGATCACCGCCCAGGAGACATGGATGGTCACCTCCCGGCCGTCCTCCATCCGGATGACTTTCTTCGGCATGGCCGCTCCTTTCCGCCCCGATGGGCGATGGTTCTCCCTCTTCGAACCCGGAGGGGGAAGATTCGCCTCTTTCCCCGCGCCGGACAACCTTTGTC
>CAYQBW010000491.1:0-2984 GCA_964415725.1 uncultured Planctomycetia bacterium | reverse complement strand
CGTGGGCCAGGACGCCGGCGATGTAGTTGCGGGCGACCTGGGAGAGCTGGTGTTCCTTGTCGCCAGGGTCGAAGAAGGCGTTCTGTCCGTCGGAGACGCGGCGCAGGGACTGGTGGGTGTGCATGCCCGACCCGTTGATGCCGAAGATGGGCTTGGGCATGAAGGTGGCGTGGAGCCCGAAATCCCGGGCCACTTTGCGCACGACGAACTTGAAGGTCACCAGGTTGTCCGCCGTCTCCAGGGCGGAACCGTATTTGAAATCGATGTCGTGCTGGCCCGGGGCGACTTCGTGGTGGGAGGCCTCGATCTCGAAACCGAGATGGGTCAGCACGCTCACCATCTCCCTGCGGGCGGGCTCGGCCTCGTCCACGGGGGCCAGGTCGAAATACCCGGCCTGGTCGTGGGTCCTGGTGGTGGGCTCTCCCTCGGGATCCAGGTGGAACAGGAAGAACTCCGCCTCAGGGCCGGCGAGCATCTCGTAGCCCAGCTCGGCCGCCTTGGCTACGGCGCGCTTGAGACAGAGCCTGGGACAGCCGGCGAAGGGGCTTCCGTCGGGGTTGTGGATGTCGCAGATCAGCCGGGCCACGGCGCCGCCCGCCAGGCCGGCCTCGTCTTCCCATGGGAAGATCCGGAAGGTGTCCAGGTCGGGCACCAGGAGCATGTCCGACTCCTCGATCCGCGAGAAGCCCTCGATGGAGGATCCGTCGAAGAGGATCTTCCCTTCCAGGGCCTTCTCGAACTGGCTCTCCGGGACCTCCACGTTCTTGTTCACCCCCATGACGTCGGTGAACTGGAGGCGCAGGAAGCGGACTCCCTCTTCCTTGCAGGTTTCCAGGATCCGCCGGGCCTTCTCGGGATCGGTGTTGATGCTGGGGGGATCGTAGTTCATGGTCCTTCTCCTTTCAGGGCAGGAACTTGCCGGGATCCTTCAATTTTCTCGGGAGGTATTCGTCGATTACGTAGTTGAGGCCCCACTTGGCCAGGGCTTGCTGCTCGGCGCGGACCTTCATCTTGAGGAGCTGGTTGATGGCCTTCTGCCACTTCTTGTGGGAGCGGAAGAAGGGGTCGTTTTTGAGGGCGTCCTTGGCCCGCTTGACGTCGATCTCCTGGAGGGGGTGGGTGGCCTCCTCGAGCTTGAAATCGATGATGTCCTGGGGGGTCACCCCGAGAAACCTGGCCTGGGGGACGCAGAAGAACTGGGAGAGGTGGGCGGCGTTGCCGGAGCCGACCTTGAGGGTGCGGTAGATGTTGGAGATCCCGTAAGGGTCGCAGTCCACGAACGCGTAGACCGGGATCCCGGCGTCGTCGGCCAGCTTGCGGATGAACCGGCGCGTGGCCCGGGTCGGGACGCCGCCGAGTTCCACCAGGATGCAGTTGGCCTTGCGCCAGAACTTGTGGTAGTTGAGCCGCTGGAACATGCCGCCCGTCTCGATGGCCAGGAGGAACTTGGCCTTGGTCTTGAATTCCAGGTGCTCCACCGAGTGGGGGATGGAGTAGGAGCCCGAGCCGAAGCCCGTGCAGTCGATGACGATCTTCTTGCCCGTCTCGGGATCGATGTCGATCACCTGGAGTTCCCCCGCCACGGACCCTCCGTGCTCCTCCGGGTAGAAGCGGAGCTGTTCGCGGCTCACCCCGTCCAGCGAAAAGAGGGCCTCGATGTCGTCCATGACGGCGTCGGACTCCTCCTGGGCCTGGAAGCGGGCCTCGCCCCAGTTCTTGGACTGGTAGTAGGCGTCTCGCTTGGTGGCGAAGTCCTCCGTCTCGATCAGCTCCTTGGAGAGGGCCATCATCCTCAGCGACTGGGCGAACACCTTGACGGTGTTCACCGTGAGGGTCCGGAGCTTCCGGCCGCGCCCCAGCTGGAAGAAACCCTTGGCCGGGTCGTAGCGCACGTTGGAGAGGGACCGCAGGGGAAAACGCAGGGAGGGCTTTTCCCCTTTTTCGATCACCCGCAAGACTCCCTTGGCCGCCCTGTCGATGCAGTCCAGGGTGATCTTGTCCAGGCGCTTCGCGCCCTTGGCGGATTTCTTGGCGGGGCTCAAAGCTTTCTGCTCCTTTCCAGGATCCCCCGCAGGTCCTCCACGATCCGGTCCCGTTTCTTGTCGGGCAGGCCCAGGATCTCCTGGAGCGCGATCCCGATGTGGGGGATATACTTTTCGATGAATGTGCGCTTCTTGTATTCCTCGGCGATCCGGCGCCCCTTCCGGATGTGGGCCCCGAGCTTGCGGCCCACCTCCTGGAGGGCCAGCTTGATCTCCTTGAGGATCTCCGGGTAGGAGGCGATGGCCTCCTTGGACTCGGAGGTGAAGGGCACCCAGACGGAGGCGAGGTGCACCAGAAGGACCATGGGGCCCAGCGGCAAGGCGCCCCTTGGATGCTGGAGACCGTAATTCTTCCAGGAGAGCTGGATCACCGTCTTGGAGATGGCGCAGGCCGACTGCTGGTAGAGAAGGGGCACCCTGTTGGCGAAACGAAGGAGCTTGATGGGCTCGTCGGCCGCCCCGAGAAGCTCGGCGTCGGCGCCGGCGGCCTTCTTCTTGTTCTTCTTCCCGTTGCCCACGGGCACGATCCGGCCCTTCTCGTCCACCTCCATGGTGGCCCCGGGCTTTCCGAAGGCCAGGCCCACCTCCACCTGGAAGGGGTTGCCCCTGTAGACGGAGGGGGGACGGGTGGCGGCGGCGTAGAAATCGGCCTCCACCTCCTTGCGCAACCCCTCCAGGATCAGCTCCTCCCCGATGGGGACGATGCAGGAGGTGGGAGGCGCGGAGATCTTGGTGGCGTTGATGGCCCGGTAGAGCCGGTCCGCCTCGGCTCTTCCCATCCGCCTGGGGTTGGCCTTGGGACTGATCTTGGCCTTGGCCAGGATCTGCTCGGCCACCTTGGGCCCCACCCGGCAGAAATCGGTCTGGAGAAAACCCGTCATCCAGCGCGCCTTGGTGGCCTTGAGGAGCCGGATGAGAAGGCCCAGTTCCACGCCGTAGGGG
>CAYQBW010000490.1:0-2987 GCA_964415725.1 uncultured Planctomycetia bacterium | reverse complement strand
CCCCAGGACGGGAGCTGGGCGTCAGCCCCGCCGTATACCCTCGCCGCGCCGCCCCGCACCCTCCCTCGGAGGGGGCGGCGCGGCAGCCCGGAGTGTTCAGGAAGGTCCGTCGCGAAAACCCGGAGATGCCTGCCAGGGCGGGCACCCGCAGGGGCGAGGACCGCAGGCGTGCTTTTAAGCACGTCGAGGATCCGAGCCCCGAGGACGCCCGCAATGGCAGGTAGATCTGGGTTTGCAGCAGGACCTGACTGAATACTCCGGGCCAGGGGGAGGAGGCGGGGCGGGCCCCAGCCGGCACCCGAGCCCGCCGTTCCCGGATGAATGCCGACAGTAGGACCCTTTTCACGCCTCCCCGACCCACAGATTCTGCAGAAGACCCAAAAATTGGTGGCTGGGGAAAGGGCGCGGTTTTTTGAGGATTTTCGAAGGTACCGGAGTTTTGTCGTAACTGCCACCGACCGGGGCGCGCCGCCCCCGGGCCCGGTCACCCGGACAGCACCGCCAGGTACCAGAGGGTCCGGTGGGAAGGGCCCAGGCGAAGAAGGGCTTTCCCGGCGCCGGCGGGGGCGACGGGGATCTCTTCCTTCTTCCTCCCCTTCTCGTCCAGGGCGAAAAGCCTGACCCGGGAGGCCGGGTAAGGGAGGGTCGCCTCCAGGGGGACGCCTTCGCAGAGCACGGGGGCCTTTCCCCACCGATCCCGCAGGGTGATTCTTCCCCTTCCCAGGTCCTCCAGCCGGGCCCCGGTGTTCTGCTCGAGACCCGTCACCGCCACCAGAATCCGGCCGGGGGCGCCGAAACCCGCCCCGTCCAGGCAGGTGAGGGTCGCCGTGGCCCACCCCATCCGGAGCTTCCCGAAGGAGAGCTCCACCCCGCCGAGCCGGGTCTTCCGGCCTGCCGGAAACCCGGTGAAGACCTTGGTGCGCCGGGTGTCGGCGGTGAAGAAACCCGCGCCCGGCCTGGAGAGATCCCAGCGGAGCTCCCCCGTGTCCGAGACCCACACCTTTCTGGTTTCGGGAACCCGTATTCCGGCCCCGGAAACCCCTTCCTTTCCCTCGAGATCCAGGCCGACCCGGGAGAGGAGCCCGGCGCCGGGAGGGACCAGGGAAAAAACCGATCGCGGACCGGCCCCGGCCAGGGCCTCCCGGAGGATCCCCCTCTCCTTCTTTTCCCCGAAGGGGAAGGCCAGGACCCGCTTTCCCGGGCGGGCGTCCCCCCTGGCGAAGAGGTGGGCGCAGGCCGCCATGTGGACCAGCCGGGCCGGGTCGCCCTTGACGTCGAAATAGCCCGTGATCCTGCCCGGGGTGTAGTCCCTGTCGTGGGACCAGGTGAAGACAAAGATCCCGTCCCAGTCCTGGAAGGCCCCGAAGGCCGCGATCATGGGAAACCCCTCGGCCCCGAAACGGCTCGGCTGGGGATGGTTGTATTCGCTCAGGGTAAAAGGTTTGCCCAGGACCCGCCTGGCGGCGATCCCGCCCAGGAACTCCACGGGGCGGTTCACCAGGGCCTCCTCCTCCACCCACCAGTCCTTCCTGTCCCAGGGCCTGTGGGGAAACCTGGGATGGTGCCAGTAGGCGTGGGTGTCCAGGTAGTCCAGCCCGGCCTGGACGTGGGCCGGGCTGTAGCCGAGCTGGGTCCCCGAGACCAGGGCGCGGACACCCAAATCCTTCTTCAGGAAGGAATCCATCCCCCACCAGTAATTCTTTTCCGTGTCCCACAGGAAATCCGCAAAATCGGAAAGAGCCTTCTTAGAGGGAGGAAGACTCCCCCGCCGGGGGACGGGAAGGGCGCTCTCTTCGATCCTCTCCCCCTTGCCCGGGTAGGGGGGCGCCCCTTTCCGGAGGGAGACCCGGGCCAGGTCCAGGGTTCCCTTGGAGAGACCCGTGAAGGTGATCCTTCCCTTGGGATCGCCCGCCCGGGCCTTGAAGACCAGGACCACCTTCCTCCATTCCGGGCCGAGCCTCACCCGGGCGTTGAGGCCCAGGTTCCTCCAGGGCTTGTGCCCCATGATGCAGTTCACCCGGATGGGGCGCGGAGGGTCCGCCCGGGCCTGGAAAGTGAGGGTGTACCAGGCCCCCTTCTCCAGGGCGAAACCGGCCTGGGAGACCTGGGGGCGCCAGGAGACAGCCCCCGGGCGATACACTTTCAACCGAAAGAAGGGACCTCCCCCCGGCCCTCCCCGCTTCCCCCTCTCCAGGGCCAACCGGGTCCGCCCGTCCCGCTCCACCCTCCAGGGCCCCTTGGGCCCGGCCTGCAGGTCCGGATCCTCCAGGAGTTCCGGCCCCATGCCGGTCCCGGCCGTTCCCCAGGCGCGCCGGAGCTTTTCGGTGGAGCCATATTTTTTCAAAAGCCACTCGTTCCAGATCCTCCGGAAGGTGGTCGCGTAGGGCTCGGGCAGAGTATCCATGGAGCCCCTCCACCACTGGGAGAAGAGGGAATCCTCGTTGGAGATCTCCACGAAGGCCACGGCGGGCTCCGCCGCGTAGGCATTCTTGGTGAGAGGATTCACGTGCCCCAGAAGGTCACGGGCGTATTTCTTCTGGAGGGCGATCATCCGGGGCTCGAAGTTGTCCAGGCCCTTGTCGTACTTGGGCCGGAGCCTCCGGTTCCCGGGAAACCCTTCCTTGGGCCCGAACCAGCGGGAGACGTGGAGGTTCATGTCCACCCGGATTCCGCGGGCCTTCAAGGCGGCGATGAGCCGGTCCAGGCGGGCGAGCCTCTCCGGGTCGATGTGGATGTGGTCCTTGCTCTTCCCCCAGATGGAGCGGGCGTCCATGTGGTGAAGGCGGACACACCCCATCCCGAAGGCGGCGAGCCTCTCGGCCAGAGCCTCCGCGTCGGCCGGCTCGGGAAAGCAGGCGTCGAAACAGAGGTTGGTTCCCCACAAGCGGATCCTCTTCTTTCCCCGGTGGAGCCGCCCCTCCCGGACCCGGAGGAACCCTTCCTTCCCCGCGGGACGGGAGAATTCCCCGGAAAGATCCGCCTCCCCC
>CAYQBW010000489.1:0-2987 GCA_964415725.1 uncultured Planctomycetia bacterium | reverse complement strand
CCCTCTATTTCTCCCATCCCGTATTACAAGGAGGCCCTGCGGCGGGACCCGGGCCACGCCCCCACCCACACGGCCCTGGGCATCCGCCTCCTGAAAGAGTTGCGCTTCCTCGAGGCGGAGCGCCGATTCCGCCTTGCCCTGGCCCGCCTGGAGAAGGACTACACGAGCCCCAAGGACGGGGAGGCGGGATACTACCTGGGATGGACCTTGAAATTCCTGGGAAGGTTGGACGAGGCCTGGGAGCGCCTCGGAAAGGCCGCCTGGAGTTCCGCCTTCCACTCCGCAGCCTGCCTCCAGATGGCCGAGATCGATTGCGCAAGGGGGAACTTCACCGCCGCCCTGGAACGGGTCCGCCGCTCTCTTTGGACGAGCGCCTGGAACCTCCCGGCCCTGAACCTGGAGGCCTCCCTCCTGAGAAGGCTGGGAAAAAAGGAGGAAGCCGCCCGCACGGCCTTCCTGGTCCTTTCCAGGGACCCTTTGAATCTCAGGGCCCGCTTCGAGCTCCACCTGGCCGGCAGGGGCCCCGCGCCCTCCCCCAACCCGGTCCTGGAAAAGTTCCCCTGGCTTTCGGCCCAGGCCTTCCTGGAGGCGGCGGCGGAATACATGAACGCGGGCCTTTGGGAGGAGGCGAAGGACCTGCTCCTGTCGCGGGTCCAGGCGAAGAAACCCTCCGCATTCCCCCTGGTCTATTATTACCTGGGATACTGCTTCACAAAGCTCGGGGACCACAAGAAGGCCCTCGAGTTCTACCAGCGGGCCGAGACCCTGCCCTGGGAGTATTGCTTTCCCTTCCGGGCCGAAACCCTCCTGGTTCTCCAGGCCGCGGCCAAGGCGAATCCCGGGGGAGGCCGGGCCCATTACTACTTGGGGAATCTCCTCTACGACTCCCGGCCCCGGGCGGCCGTGAAAGAGTGGGAGAAGGCCCGGGACCAGGGAGTCCGGATTCCCACCCTCCACCGGAACCTGGCCCTGGCCTATTTCCGGGTGGAACACGACCCGGCCAAGGCCGCGGCTTCCATGGAAAGAGCCCTCTCCCTGGACAAGTCCGACCCCAGGCTCTTCTACGAGATGGACGTCCTTTCCCAGGCGGCGGGAATCCCGGCAAACAAGAGACTGGCCCTCCTGGAAGCGAACCAGGAAGTGGTCTCCTCCTACAACGACTCCTTCGCACGGGAGGTCCGCCTGCTCGTAGAGACGGGGAACTACGACAAGGCCCTGGAGTTCCTGGCCCCTCCTCACCACTTCCGCAAGTGGGAGGGCCTGGGAAACATCCACTCCACCTACGTGGACGCCCACCTGCTCCGGGGAATCGATCTGCTCGAGGCCGGAGACCCCCTCCAAGGGATCCGGGATTTCCAGGCGGCCCTGGAATACCCGGAAAACCTGGAGACCGCCCCTCCCTACGAGGGAGGCCGGGAGTGCGAGATCTACTACTGGCTCGGCCGGGCCTTCGAGGCGGCGGGAAAAAAGGCCGAGGCCTTGGAGTTCTACCGCAAATCCGCCTCCGCCCCCCGCCCAGGAGGAAGGCCGGCCCTGGATTTCTTCAGGGCCCGCTCCCTCAAAAAGCTGGGCGGGACCAAAGAGGCCCGCAAGCTCTTCCTGGACCTTCAGAACCAAGGGAGAAAGGAACTGGCCTCTCTTGAAAAGGGAACCTCCCTGGATTTCTTCGCCAAGTTCGGAAAAAAGGAATCGCCGGGCCGGAAGAAGGCCCGGGCCCTCTATCTCATGGGCCTGGGAGCCTGGGGCCTGGGAAACTCCAAGTCCGCGATCCGGAGCTTCCGCGAAGCCCTCCATGCCGACCCCGGCCATGTCTGGGCCCGCTGGGCCTTGAAAGAAGTGAAAAAGAACTGACCCCGGAAAAAAAGAGGGCGATTCCGCGGTCTTTTCAGGAAAGGGAAGGAACCGGAGCCCTGGTTGCAGACCATGCTTTCCAAGATGCTTCTTCCCGAAGAAACCATTGACGGTTACGACCAAAGTCCCCGACCCTCGAAAATCCTCAAAAAATCGTGACCTTCCCCCAGCCACCGATGTTGTGAAGTCTCCGCCGGGAGCTTTCAGAGCAGTTTGCCCGCGTCGTCCAGCTTGAGGGGATCGAAGGTGGCGAAGTCGGCGTCGTGGATGGTCTGGGCCTCCAGGCTCCGGTGGAAGCCTTCGCCCTCCCGGGAGTGGACGGCGATGCAGTGGACCACCTCGTCGGGAAGGCCCATCCGGTGGGCCAGCATGGCCCCGCTGATGGGGTGGCGGAAGAGCTTGCCGTTCCGGCTCCGCCTGTATCCGCCTTTTCCGTCCTTTTCGATCTCCAGGAGCTTTCCCACGTCGTGAAGCAGGGCCCCCGCTACCAGGACGTCCCTGTCGATCCGGCGGGGAAACTTGTCGGCCAGCTCCAGGGCCAACGCCTCGGCCAGGCCCACCGCGCCCCGGACCACGGCCCGGGTGTGAGCTGCGAACCCGATCCCCCGGGTATCGAGAAGGAGGGTAAAGGGCATCTCCTCGATCTCCTTCGCCTCCTTCCACCCTCCCAGCCTGGCTGCCTCCACCCAGCAGGCCCGGACCTTTTCGGCCAGGTCCTTGTCGCCGAGAAGCTCCAGCTCCTTCCCGAAAAGAAGGTCCACGTCATTTTCTGAAAAGGTCACGGCAGTCTCTCCAGGATGGCTTGGGTCATCTCTTCCGTCGTGGCCGCCCCCTTGGCGATCACCTCCGGCCCGCCCCGGAGCCGGAGCATGTCGTAAGTCCTCACCCTCCCCTCGGCCACGACCTCGCCAACGGCCCGGCGCACCGCCCCGGCCTTCTCCTCCCCCCCCACGTGGTCCAGAAGCATGGCCGCCGAGAGGATCATGGCGACGGGGTTCACGATGGGAGGATCAAGTTCCGCGTATTTAGGGGCGGAACCGTGGGTCGGCTCGAAGACCGCCGCCTTGGGCCCGATGTTCCCGCTGCAGGCGAACCCAAGCCCCCCCACCAGGCCGGCGAAACCGTCGGAGATGATG
>CAYQBW010000488.1:0-2995 GCA_964415725.1 uncultured Planctomycetia bacterium | reverse complement strand
AGGGAGAAGGAATTCCACATGCGGGTGGCCGGGGCCTCGTACGTGGAGATCTCCAAGGCCGGGGGTGGGATCCTCTCCTCCCTGAAAGGGGTGCGGGAGGCCCCGCCGGAGGAGCTGGAGAGGAGGGTCCTGGAACGTTTCGACCGGATCCTCCTGGAAGGCACCACCTTGATCGAAGCCAAGAGCGGCTACGGCCTCTCGCCCGAATCGGAGAACAAGAGCCTCCAGGTCCTGCGGAAGGCGGCGGCGGCCCACCCCCTGGACGTGGCGCCCACCTTCCTGGGAGCCCACGAAGTGCCCCCGGAATACAGGGAGAACCGGGGGGGATACGTGGAGCTTTTGTGTGACAGGATGCTTCCGGAGGCCAAGGGGCTCGCGGAATACGCCGACGTCTTCACCGAGGCCCATGTTTTCGGGCTGGAGGATTCACGGACCTACCTGGAGAGGGCCAAGGAGCTGGGCTTCGGGCTTAGGGTGCACGCCGACGAGATCGAGCCCATGGGGGGCGCCGAACTGGCCGCCGAGCTGGGCGCGGCTTCCGCGGACCACCTGGTGGAGATTTCCCCCGGGGGAATCGAGGCCCTGGCCCGGTCGGACACCACGGCCGTGCTCCTTCCGGCCACGACTTTCCAGCTTGGCAAGGAGAAATACGCCCCGGCACGGGATCTCCTGGATGCCGGCGCCGTGGTCGCCCTGGCCACGGACTTCAACCCAGGCACGTCCTTCTGCTGGTCCATGCCCCTGGTGGCGGCCCTCGCCTGCGTGAAGATGAAGCTCACCCCCGGCGAAGCCCTGGTGGCCTCCACGATCAACGGGGCCTTCAGCCTGGGGCGTGACGGGGAGGCCGGGAGCCTGCACCCGGGAAAGAAGGCGGACTTCACCGTCCTCGATCTCCCTTCCTTCGAGGGCCTGGGTTACGCTCTGGCCTCGGGTCTGGCCCGCTGGGTCGTGAAGGAGGGAAGGATCGTGGCCGGCCCCAGGGGGCTCGTGAAGGAATAGAGGGCAGAGGAAGAATAAAGAATCAGGAAAAAAATCAGGGAGGCGCGGATGGGACTTTTCGAACTGGTTCCGAATTTTTCCGAGGGCAGGCGGCCCGAGGTGGTGGACGCGGTGGTGGAAGCCATGCTCTCCCCGGGCGGGGTCTACCTGCTGGACAAGGAGATGGACGCCGACCACAACCGTTGCGTCATCACCCTGGCCGGCGAGGGGGAGGCCCTGGTGGAGGCCGCGGTCAGGGGGGCGGCGGAAGCGATGAAGCGGATCGACTTGAACCGCCACGAAGGGGCCCATCCCCGGATGGGGGCCATGGACGTGTGCCCCTTCGTTCCGCTCGGGGATTCCACCATGGAGGAGGCAGTGGCCCTGGCGAGGAGAACGGGAGAGCGCATCGGGAAAGAACTGGAGATTCCGGTCTTCCTCTACGAGGAGGCGGCGACCCGCCCGGAGAGGCGGAACCTGGCCAAGGTGCGCAAGGGGCAGTTCGAGGGATTGCGGGAACTGATCGGAAAAGATCCTGGGAGAGAACCGGATTTCGGGCCCAACCGGATCCACCCCACGGCGGGGGCGGTGGCGGTGGGGGCGCGGTTCTTTCTGGTGGCCTACAACGTGAACCTGGACACCGGCGACGTCTCCGTGGCCAAGAGGATCGCCAAGAAGGTCCGGGAGAGGGACGGAGGCCTTCCCTCGGTGAAGGCCCTGGGGTTCTTCCTGGAGGACCAGGGCCTGGCCCAGGTTTCCATGAACCTGACCAATTACAGGGTGACCCCTATCCGCAAGGCCTTCGACGCCGTCTCCGCCGAGGCGGAAAAGGAGGGCGTGGGGGTCAAGGAGAGCGAGCTGGTCGGCCTGGTTCCCCGGGAGGCCCTGGACGAAGAGACGGCCCGCCATATCAAGCTGGCCCGTTTCGATCCCGACGCCCAGATCCTGGAAAAACGCCTGGAAAAGGCCGGGGCCCTGTAAAGCCCCGGCCGGGGGCACGGGCCCGCCGATCCAGGCTTAAGGCTGACCCCGGAACCTAAGGCGGGTTCCTTCGGACCCGCAGGTTTTGTGGAAAATCTGTTTTTTCAATTCCCCACGGTCAGGAGGATCCCCTGGGTGTGGACCAGGCCTCCCGGCGCGGTGGGGTCTAAGACCCATGCCTGCCAGGCAATGGGGGCCCCCACGAGGTAGACGGTGTTGGGGATCTTCATGTAGGCCGTGGAATAGTTTCTGCTTGCCTGCGCCAGGGGGAAGGTGGCGAGGACCGGGAAGGCGTAGAGTTTTCCCAACGGGCCCAAGGGAAGCCCCGGGATCTTCCGCCCCAAGGCGAGGAAACCCGTGGCGCCGTTGGGAATATTGGATACGAGGAAACCGATGGGGTTGCCGATGTTCGGCCAACCTAGGCCCTTGAGGGCCGCCGTTCCTCCGGAACCGGTTTTGCCCGCTCCGTAGGAGGCGTAGGTCCCGTTTCCGCCGGGGCCGTAGAGCCGGAACGCCCAGGTCTGGGTCGTCCAAGGCCCGGACCAGGAGGTGTTCCAGTAATGGATCTGCCTGGTTCCGCCGTTCACGATGGGCAGGTAGCCCCCGGCGTTCTTGTATCCCACAAAAAACTTCTGGCCGGGCTGAATGAGAATCGTTTTGGAGAGAGTCCCTCCCTGCCAAACCCGGGGCTTGACGCTCTGGAACTTGCCGTAGGCGAGCTGCTTCAACGGTTTCCCCGTAGCCTTGTCCTTGGAGAAAATGGCGAATTCCGTGGGACTGGTCGTGGGCCCGCAGGGAAATTCCACCGCGTAGATGGGCAAGGCCTTGCCGGCGGGGGCCTGGGCCTCGATGGCGAACCACGCGGAGGCTCCTGTGACCGTCTTGGGGGGATACTGGTCGTTTACGGAAAAGATCAGTTTCTGGGAGGGGGCATTCACTGCCATGGCGGAGAGGAAGAGGAAGGGAAGGAATGTTTTTTTCATTCGGGTGTCCTCCATTGAGGTGACAAGAAGGGAGGGGGAAGACGGATTCATTG
>CAYQBW010000487.1:0-2999 GCA_964415725.1 uncultured Planctomycetia bacterium | reverse complement strand
AGGGTAGAAAAGCCCCGTGTAGGTCCACTCCTCCCAGTCCACGGGAGAGGTGTTTCCATTTTCGTAGATTTCCCTCCGGGTCACCCGCCCCAGGCCGTCCCGGTGGAAGACCCACTTCTTCAAAAGCTGATCGCTCCCGGCCGGGCTCTTCCAAAAATACGCCTCCTGGACCAGGCCTTCCGGGCCGAGCTTCACCTCCAGGGACTTGTTCCCGCTCCCATCGGTTCCTTTCCACCGGACCCGGGTGAGCCTTCCGAACCCGTCGGAATCGAAATCTCTCACGAAACCCGTGGCGTCCACGGCCTCGGCCAAGGCGCCGAGAGCGCGGAACCCGTATTTTCTCTCGGCCCACTCCTGGGTGGAGGCCGTCGACTTCGAAGAGGAGGCCGCGCCCTTGAGCAGGCGCTTTATCTTGTAGGGATACCCGAAGGTGTCCCAGACCATATCGACTTCGTGGGAGGCGTCGTCCCCTTGGACGGGGCCCAGGAACTTGGAGAGGCGTTCCCCCTTGTCCCATTCCCACTGGTAGGTGAGCCAGTGGTCGGGATTGTTCGGATCGGACTGGGTGTCCATGGGAGCCCGCTCCACCACCGCCCTGGAGATTCTGCCTCCGTAATCGTAGTAAAGGGTCCGCTCGATCCAGTTGTTGGAATACTCCCTGAGAATTCCATTGTCCATGTATTGGGCGTGCCTCTGGAAGCGCACGACCCGGCCGAAGGGATCCCACTCCGCGTGGAGGTCCGGGAGGCTGTTAGTGTCCACCCCTCCCGTGGCCGGGTCGGGAAGCCAGGCCTTCACCACCTGGCCGGCCCCGTCGTATTCGAGCCAGAGATGGCGGGTCAAGTCCTGGTGCTCGGGCAGGACCACCACTTCCTGGACCAGGCCCAGGCCGGTGTAATGGAATTCCGTCTTGACCGGATCCGTTTGGTTGAGTCCCCGGTAGCGGATGACCCGGGAGACCAGGCGGTAGCCGGCCGTGCCGGGAGAAGAATCGTTGTACTCGAATTCTACCGTTCCACGGCTCGTTCCACTCTGTCCGCCCTGAACGGCCTGGAATCCAGGCTCTTCCATGGAAAGAACACGGCCCAGGGAATCCTCCAGGGTCTCCGAAGAGCCGGTCTCCGGGTAAGAAATGGATGTGGTCACAAAATCGGGCTGGAGATCGTAGGAAAGGGTGATCGTCCGCCCGGCCGCGTCGGTGTAGCCGGTCAGCCTGGAGACGCCCCGGATCAGCCAGGCCTGGTCCGGATCCTCCCAGGGGCTTCCCCAGTCCGTCCAGGTCCAGGTCCGGGTCAGGGAAGGCGCCGTCCCGTCTCCTTCGGGTGTGACCTTCATGGAGGTCACAAGACCCCGGCCTTCGTCATCGTAGGTCCACTCCACACGGAAAGGCTGGGCAGGAGAATTTCCCTCCGTCGGCCCTTCCATGGAAAGCATCCGCAGGTGGTCCCAGGTGAAGGTCCAGGTGAGGGTCTGGTGGGCATAATACCCGTCCTGGACCCGGGGGTCGGTGGAGGGGGCCGTGTGGGTCACCTTGACGACGGAGCGCTCAAGAAGGTTGTTGGAATTCGGCGACCATTTCACCCATTCGTATTTCCGGACCACCTCCAGGGGATCGGACCAGACCACGGCGTCGGGGTTCGTCTGGTAGGAAAAATGGTCGGTCAGCCAGGTGGATCCATCCTTCCCCGGCCGCTGGACCGTGGTCACACGCCAGGGAAGGCCCCCCTTGTTTGGGTCTTCGTAGGTGATCCTGAGACGGTCTTCCTCGCAACCCCCGATGTGGCCGCCGCCGGTGGGATCCTGGAAGTAGGCGAGCTTGAAGGTGGTGATCCGGCCTGTGCCCGCCCCGTAGCCGAACTCCAGGGCCGGGTAGGCTTCCAGGACTTCGTTGGCGTCCTGGTAGTCCCCGTCGTGGTTCCAGTCGTAGGTCATGGACCGCTTGGGGTAGACGATCCGGTCCAGCAATCCGTTGGCGTTGTAATGAAACCAGAGGGAGGTTTCGACCGCCTTCCCCGGCCAGCCCACGTCGATTCGGATCACGTGGGTCAGGTTGGCGTCCCAGTTGAAGACGTACTCCAGGCCCCTGGTGTCGGTGATCTTCCAGAGCTTGTTTCCGCTCCCCCAGTGGTAGACCACCTCCCAGTCGGGGGAGGCCCATGCCCCGCGGTAGAAACGCTTGATCCGGTAGTCCTGGGACCCCTCGGCCTGCTCGTATTCCACGCGGGAGCCGTCGGGGAACTCCCGGAACCAGATAGCCTTCTCCGCTCCCGGAGGCATCTCGTAGATGAGCCTGGTGCCGTCCGGGGCGGGCTGGTAGCAGTATTCGTCCACCGTGAGGGCCCCGCTCTTGGTGGTCACCTTCCGGGTCCGTTTCATTGCGGGGTCCGGGGGAACAGAGGTGGTGATCGCCAGACCGAAAGGGCAGACCCTGGTCACGGGATCGCCCGGTTCTGGACCCACCAGGCACTCGTCCCAGGGGCCGCGGAACCAATCGGTAAACGGCCTGGTCCAGGAGGGATGTTCGGCGGCATACCCGCCCGGGTCCGTGTTGCTCTGGGAAGTATACCAGAGCGCGATGGGAGCGGAGACGTCCGAAGAGACCTGGCTGAGATCGAAGAGAGTGAAAAGGCCTTGAAACTGCCCGCTTAGCGCCGAAACGCCCACCCGGCCTTCGGTGATTTCCTGGAAAGCCGCAAGATCCGGACTGCCGGGGAAAAATTTTCTTGGGGTGGTAGGCGCTTTGGCTTTCTTTCCTGCTTCTTCCCGGCCGGAAGGATTGAGAAAGGGCTCATAGGGAAAGGCAGGACCCAAGGGCGCAATGTGCCCATAACCGGTTCCCTTTTCCCCGATCGAATTCCCGGGGACGCAGGCGGGAGGCTGGGCAAAAAGAAGGGCAGGAAAAAGAAAGAGGCTTGAAAAAAGAAGGAGGAGCCGTCCCGCCGTCTTCCTCAAAAGGAGGATCCTAGGAGAGGAGAGGAGAGGAGAGGAGAGGAGAGGAG
>CAYQBW010000486.1:0-3008 GCA_964415725.1 uncultured Planctomycetia bacterium | reverse complement strand
GCCCAGAACCTGGCGCTCAAGAAGGGCCACCAGCAGGTGGACGTGGAACACCTGGCCCTGGCCCTGGTCCGGCAGGAGGACGGTCTCATCCCCCGCCTCCTGAAGAAGATGGAGGTGCCCCTGGACACCTTCCAGATCAGCTTGGAGAAGGAACTGGACCGGAGGCCCAGGGTCGTGGGCGGCTCCGCCGCGGAATCCCTAACCATGACGCGCCGCCTGGCCCTTCTTTTGACCAAGGCGGAGGAAGAGGCCCGCAGGTTCAAGGACGAATACGTCTCCGTGGAGCACCTGGTCCTTCCCATGATCGACGAGGGCGACCAGGGGCCCACTGGACAGCATTTCAAGACCTTCGGGGTCACGAGGGAGCGTTTCCTCGAAGCCCTGGCCCAGATCCGGGGCGGGCAGAGGGTGACCAGCGAGGAACCCGAGGGAACCTACGAAGCCCTTGAAAAATTCGGCCGTGACCTGGTCCAGGAGGCCCGCCAGGGCAAGCTGGACCCCGTCATCGGAAGGGACGAGGAAATCCGGCGGGTGATCCGGATCCTATCCCGGAAGACCAAGAACAACCCAGTGCTCATCGGCGAGCCCGGCGTGGGCAAGACGGCCATCGTCGAGGGCCTGGCCCAGCGTATCGTCAGGGGCGACGTTCCCGAGGGACTCAAGGACAAGACCATCTTCGCCCTGGACATGGGCTCCCTGCTCGCGGGAGCCAAATACCGGGGTGAATTCGAAGAGCGGCTGAAGGCCGTTCTCCAGGAGATCAAGCGGAGCGAAGGTCGGATTCTCCTGTTCATCGACGAGGTGCATACCATCGTCGGGGCGGGGAAGGCCGAGGGCGCCATCGACGCGGGCAACATGCTCAAGCCCATGCTGGCCCGGGGCGAGCTGCACTGCATCGGCGCCACCACCCTGGACGAATACCGCAAGCACATAGAAAAAGACGCCGCCCTGGAGAGGCGCTTCCAGCCCGTCATGGTGGATCCCCCAGGCGTGGAGGACACGATCTCCATCCTGAGAGGCCTGAAGGAACGCTTCGAGGTCCACCACGGCGTGAAGATCCAGGACAACGCCCTCGTGGCGGCGGCGGTCCTCTCCAACAGGTACATCACCGACCGGTTCCTCCCGGACAAGGCGATCGACCTGGTAGACGAGGCCTGCGCCATGATCCGGACGGAGATGGACTCCATGCCGGCCGAGCTGGACCAGGTGACCCGCCGGATCATGCAGCTCGAGATCGAGGAAGCGGCCTTGAAAAAGGAGAAGGACGCAGCCAGCAGGGAGCGCCTGGCGAACCTGCAGAAGGAACTGGCCGATCTCCGCGCCAAGGCCGACGCAATGCGCGCCCAGTGGGAGGCCGAGAAAGAAGCGATCGCCAAGGTGCAGAACCTCCGGCAGAAGATCGAGGAGACCCGCCGGGAGATCGACGAGGCCAAGAGGCGCTACGACCTGGAAAAGGCCGCGGAGCTGATGCACGGCGTGCTCCCCTCCCTGGAGAAGGAACTCAAGGAAGAAGAGGAGAAACTCCAGTCCTCCCAGGAGGGGAAGGCCCTTCTCAGGGAATCCGTCACGGAGGAAGAGATCGCCGAGATCGTCTCCCGCTGGACCGGAATTCCCGTCAGCCGCCTCATGGAAGGGGAGCGGGAGAAGCTCCTCAGGCTGGACGAGATCCTTCACAGGAGGGTGATCGGACAGGACGAAGCTGTCCAGCTCGTGGCGGACGCCGTGATCCGCGCCCGGGCGGGCATCAAGGACCCCAGGCGCCCCATCGGCTCCTTCATCTTCCTGGGGCCCACGGGCGTGGGTAAGACCGAGCTGGCCCGCACCCTGGCGGAGGCCCTGTTCGACTCCGAGGACAACATGGTGCGCATCGACATGTCGGAATACATGGAGAAGCACACCGTCTCCAGGTTGATCGGGGCGCCTCCGGGCTACGTGGGCCACGAGGAGGGCGGCCAGCTGACCGAGGCGGTCCGGCGCAAACCCTACTCGGTGGTCCTCTTCGACGAGATCGAGAAGGCCCACCACGACGTCTTCCACGTCCTGCTCCAGATCCTGGACGATGGAAGGCTCACGGACTCCCAGGGGAGGACGGTGGACTTCAAGAACACGGTCATCATCATGACCAGCAACATCGGATCCTCCATCCTCACCGAGGGGGTGACCGACGCGGGCGAGATCCGCAAGGAGATCCGGGACCAGGTAATGGCGGAACTGCGCCGCCACTTCCGGCCGGAGTTCCTGAACCGGGTGGACGAGATCGTGCTCTTCAAGCCTCTCACCCTGGAGGAGATCGAGAAGATCGTGGATCTCCTGGTGGAGGACCTCAGGAGGAGGCTCAAGGAGAGGCGCATCGAGATCACCCTCACGGAGAGGGCGAGGAATTTCATCGCCCGCGAGGGTTTCGACCCGGTCTACGGAGCGAGACCTCTCAAGCGCTTCCTCCAGCGCGAACTGGAGACCCGGATCGGCCGGAAGATCATCGCCGGAGAAATCACCGACGGGGATCACCTGGAGGTGGATTACAAAGACGGCGAGCTCCGGGTGGAGAAAGTCCCCGCCCCCGCGGCCGCCACGTAACCGCGGGGGCGGCGGCCTTCGCCCGGGCCGCCTCACGGCGGCCCGGGCGAAGGCCGCTGGACGGGTTAAAGGTTGAACCGTACGATCGGGACCTTCCTCTTACTATAGTCTCCTGTCGGGCTGAATCCGGTGTCCCTGTACTTGTAGACCTCGGCCCCCTCGGGAAGGACCCCGGAACCGATGGGCCACTCCATGACGAATGTGGTCACGAGGCCCGCCGGGTTGGCCTTGGGGTCCAGGTAGATGGCCTGCTCGAATACGGAGAAACCCACCAGGGCCCGGTTGTTGGGGATTCTCAGCCATGGCCAGGTCCACATCCCTCTCCAGTCCGTGGAAGTGGGCATGGTCCTATCGATGCTCACCCCGAGCTGGCAGGTGTATTGCACCCGGTTCCTTGGACACAAGACCAGAAAAACTCATGCTGCCACCTC
>CAYQBW010000485.1:0-3010 GCA_964415725.1 uncultured Planctomycetia bacterium | reverse complement strand
GTCCCGAGGGGCCCAGGGCCCGGAGGCCTCTTCCGGAGATCCGGATCCGGGAGGGTCCGCCCAGGGAGGAGAGGAGAACCCGGATCCGGGGTCCTTCCGCGCGGGCCCTGGATGGAAGCAGGAGAAAGTAAAGGGGAAGGAGGAGGAGAACCAGGACCAGGAGGCCTCCGCCCAGGAGAACCCTGAGCGGGTGGCGCTTGGCCCAGAGTCTCCACCGGGCCCGCCGGGAGGGCGGCCCGGGAGGAGGCGAGAGGGGCGGGGGGGTCCAGGAAGGAACGGTCACGAGGGGAAAAGGCTGGCTTCCCCCGGGGGAGAGCCCGTCTCGCCCAGGTGTCTCTTCCCGGCGGGGGTGAGGATTCTTCCCTTGGGGGTTTTCTCCAGAAAACCCAGGCGGATCAGGAAGGGCTCGTAGACCTCTTCGATCGTGTCTTCCGCCTCGGCCACGGCGGCGGCGATGGTCTTGAGGCCCAAGGGCCTGCCCTGGGCCCGGGCGAGGACCCGGAGGATCCGGCGGTCCATCTCTTCCAGGCCCATGGCGTCGATACCGAGCCGCTCCAGGGTGCGGGCCGCCACGTCCCTGTCGATGGAACCCCGGCCGTTCACCTGGGCTTCGTCCCGGGCCCGGCGGAGGAAGCGAAGGGCCACCCGGGGAATGCCCCGGCTCCTTTGGGCCAGGATCCGGGCCCCTTCTTCCTCGAGGGGCACCGAGAGAATCCCGGCGGCCCGCTGGAGGATCCGCACCAGGTCCTCCGGGGGATAGGGGTCCAGGCGTTCCAGGATCCCGAACCTTCCCCGGAAGGGGCCGGAGAGGAGGCCCTCCCGGGTCGTGGCGGCCACGAGGGTGAAGGGCTGGAGGGCCACGTGGACCATCCGCGCCGCCGGCCCCTGGTCGATGGTGACGTCGATGGCGTGGTCCTCCATGGCCGAATAGAGGTACTCTTCCACCGACCGGGGAAGGCGGTGGACTTCGTCCAGGAAGAGCACGTCCCCCCGTTCCAGGCGGGTCAGGATGCCCACCAGGTCGCGGGGACGTTCCATGGCCGGCCCCGAGGTGGAGATGAAATGGGCTCCCATCTCGGCGGCCAGGATCTGGGCCAGGGTCGTCTTGCCCAGCCCCGGAGGGCCGCAAAGCAGAACGTGGTCCAAGGGCTCTCCCCGGGCCTTGCAGGCCGAGAGGGCCAGCCCCAGGTTTTCCACGACCTTCTTTTGCCCCACGAAAGCGGCCAGGCTTTCCGGCCGAAGGCTCCGGGCCAGGTCCTGGTCTTCCTCCAGACGCTCCGTCCAGTAGCTCATCCTTTTCCTCGCCGGCCGTGTCCGGAAGGGGAAGGGGCCGTTTCGCACGACCAGGACGGCGCCTTCCGGACTTTGAAGGTCTTGAGATGAGAAGAAACCTAACACCCCCGGAGGGAAGGGATCAATCCGCGGTTCCCGAAGGGGGGTAATCTTCTCGCGGGGGACGACCCGGGTTCCCCGGCCTTTCGGGGAAAGGAGAGTGTGTCGTCTTGAGGCGTAGGGCTGCGTGCGGAAGCGCACGGGAGGTGGAGGGGAACGCACAGGAAGGGGTTTTCCCCGGGAGAATGCGGATTTGCGCCCGGGTTCGGGCGCCGGGGGAAGGGAGGTCCGGCCCGGGACGCTTCGTCCCGGCGATGGGGGGGAGAAACTGCTTTTCTCTTGGCTCTATACAAGGGGAAGAGGCTAGGATGGGATTCTTCCCCGCCGGTGGATTTCTCCCCGATGGGCGGGCCCTCCGGCGGCAGGCGGGTGGCATGAAGGTTGCGTACCTCCTGGGTTGGGATGTATGGGTATGTGGCGAAGCAAAAAACAGGCACGCGGAGGTCTGGCTGTGATGAAACGAATCTGTTCCTGGTTCCTTGCGGCGGGGATGGTCTTCCTGGGCGCCGCCACCTGGGGGTGCAGCGGAGGACAGGCGGGGAGCTCCACCGACAGGGGGCCTTTCAAGGTGACCCTGATCACCAACGGGTTTTCCCCCCAGCTCTATCCCTACCGGATCAAGGTGGCGGACAAGAACGGGAACCCCACGGACAGGACGGTGAACATCACTTCCCTGGACGTGCTGAAGAACAACATGTCCGCCAACAACGACGTGTTGCCCGTGGGAACCTGGCCGGACACGGCCCAGCTTCCCAACGGCTCCGCGGGGAACCAATACCTCCAGATCAAGTTCAACAACCCCATCGACAAAGACTCGGTGATGTCGAACCTCCTGGCCAACCTGACCTCCAACTCGGGCTTGACCGGGAACCTCCAGGTTCTCCAGTACGAATACAACACCCCGGCGGAAAAATCCGGAATGGTCAAGGGAAGGGCCTTCATCGGCGGCGGGTCCTACTTTTCCACGGGCACGACCCAGCTGACCTGGTACCAGTGCTTCGTCAAGGTCGATGACGACCACGTGGCGGTGAACCCCGACCTTCCCGCCGCCATCCGGGACCAGCTCACCGACGGGGTGCACATCTATTTCCCCACGGGCTTCAGCAACGCCGCGGACCTGATCGATCCCACGTCCTTCGTCTTCATCCCCGACCAGGACGGGGACCTCTCCACGTACGAGACCTTTCCCAAGGCCTCCGACGGCTACCTGATCCGGATCGTGCTCAGCAAGAGCGTGATCGACGTCAACGGCAAGTCCCTCTCCTCCACGGTCTGCGTGGCCACCACCGCCGGCGCGGACACGGTGGAGCCGGAGATCATCGGCTACAAGAGGAGCCAGAACGGCCTGGGCGGCCTGGAGATTCACCCCGGCAACGGGGAGACCGGCGTGGATCCCGACACCACCATCATGGTGAGCTTCAACAAGCCCGTCCAGCCGAGGGACGTGGGGGAATTCGTCTCGGAGACCAACCTTACCCCCGCTTTCCGGGGGCTTACGATCGAGTACAAGATTCAGGGAAACGTATACAAGACCCTCTACTGGGCCGAGCCCGTCACGCCGGGAGACTTCTGCAATTTCAAGGTCGTCCCGGCCTATACCTTGCCGGGCAACCATGAG
>CAYQBW010000484.1:0-3010 GCA_964415725.1 uncultured Planctomycetia bacterium | reverse complement strand
TTCTCTCCCCCTCCAGGGAAAGGGGGGTCCGCACTACGGGGGAGGAGCAAAGGATCCGGGCGCCCCCATCCCCCTCCCGGAGGGCCAGGTGGACCCGGTAGCGGCGGCCCGGCTCCACGAGGATCCACGAATCCCCCAGGTCCGACCCGGCGGGCCGGATTTTACGCTCCTTGGCGCCGATGTCCTCCAGGACCAGGAGGAGATCGCTGTATTTCCCTTCCCGGATCCCCCCGGCGTCGACCCGGTCCTGGACGGGGACTTCCCACCAGGCGTAGAGAAGAAAAGGGCCGGCCGCCATGAGGTCCAGGGCCATGACGCCGTAGCGGCTGGGAAGGGGCGGGCCCCAGTCCATCCAGAGCCTGGTTCCCCAGCGCCCCCGGTGCGGGCTCTGGGCGGCGAAGGCCAGGTCGGGGCGCTTCCCCTCCCGGGCCTCCCGGCGGGCCGCCCTGTAGAGACCCAGGTATTTCCGGGCCGCCCGCTCCCAGGAAAGGTCCAGGGACATACCGTTCTTCATCAGGGTGTGCCAGGCGTCGGGAACCCGCCAGAGGTCCAGGGCCCGGTCCACGGCCCAGAGCAGGTCCTTGGAAGAGTAGCTCCGGAAGACGAAACCCGTGGCGCGGCCGTTGGCCAGGGTCTTTTCGGTGGCGTGGATCACCGTGTCCGCGAGCCCGCCGGTCTTGTGGACCACGGGCACGGAGCCGTAGCGCAGGGCGTATTGCTGGTTGAGGCCGCAGGGCTCGAAGCGCGAGGGCATGAGAAAGATGTCCGCCCCGGCTGTCACCCTGTGGGCGATGGGCTCACCGTAGCCGATGACCCCGCCCACCTTGCCGGGAAAACGCCGGGCCATCTCCTGGAGTCCGGCGGCATAGCCCTTCTCACCCTGGCCGAGGAAGACGAACTGGAGGTTCCGGGCCACCAGGGCCTCCAGGGAGTTGAGGATGAGGTCCACCCCCTTCTGGCTCACGAGCCTTCCGATGAAGCCCACCAGGGGGCGGCCGGGCGCGTCGTCCAGGCCCATCTCGCGGCGCAGGGCCCTGGTGCATTCCGCCTTCCCGGAAAAATCGTCCTTGGAGTAGTTTTTTTCTATGTGGGGGTCCTTGGAAGGGTCCCACTCGTCCACGTCGATGCCGTTCCGGATGCCCCGGATCCGGTTGGCCTTGAGCCGGAGGAAGCCCTCCAGGCCGCAGCCGTATCTCGCCGTAAGGATCTCCCTGGCGTAGGTGCGGCTCACCGTGGTGACATAATCGGAAAACCGGATCCCCCCCTTCATGGGGCTGAGCCTCCCGAAGAACTCCAGCATCCCCGGGTCGTCCAGCTCGGGAGGCAGGTGGAGCCGGGGCAGGAAGGAGAAATCCGCAAGGCCCTGGTAGGCCAGGTTGTGGATGGTGTAGATCACCGCCGCCCTGCGCAGGACCTCCCTGTCCCGGTAGACCGTGGAGAGGTAGACCGGAAGGAGCCCCGTCTGCCAGTCGTGGCAATGGAGGACGTCCACGTCCCATCCCTGGCTCAGGATCGCCTCCGCCGCGGCCCGGCAGAAGAACCCGAAACGGAGGATGTTGTCGGGATAGTCCTTGCCCCCCTCTCCGTAGAGCCCTTCCCGGTCGAAAAAGTCCGGCTGGTCCACGAACAGGTATTCCACGCCCCCCTTCAGGCACCGCCACAGCCGGGCGCCCAGGACCTTCCCGTCGATCTCCACGGGAACCTCCACCCCCGTGGGCTCCAGGGCGTGGTCCCCCTCCCGGACGCGCCTGTAGAAGGGAAGGATGACCTTCACCCTCGCTCCCAGGCCCGCCTGGGCCTGGGGCAGGGCGCCCCCGACGTCGGCCAGGCCCCCCGTCTTGGCGAAGGGGGCGGCCTCGGACATGAGGTGGAGGACGGAGAGAGAAAAGGTGCTCTTCACCGGCGGCCTTCCAGGCTCAGGAGAAACCCAGAATCGAAGGAAGCCTTTCCAGGGTCAACGATCCTTTTTGCTTCCCCCTTTCCGGGGCGCCTGGGGCGCGAACGTCCGCAGTTTCACCTTCTGGACCACCCGGCGCGTGTATTCCCGGCCCCCGATCCCCATGGTCTGGTCCTGGGTCACCTCCAGGTCCATGGTGAGAGCGTGGCCCGTCTCCAGGTCCACCCGCACCAGGCCTTTCACCACGGCCTTGGGCTGGGTCAGGAGAATCTCCTGTCCTTGAACCCGGATCTTCTTTTTCTCGATGGCCGGAAAGATCAGCCTGCTCCAGAACACCCCCGCCGGGCGGCCGCCGACCTTGCAGGTCCCGAGGAAGAAATACTGGAGCTGGACCCTGAGCATCCCGAAGAGCGGAAGCTCCATGCGGAGGCTCTTGTAGAAGGCCTGGCCGGGTTCCAGTTTGCCCGGCGGGATGGGCGGGTGAAGGCGGTAGACCGTGCTCTCCAGGCCTCCTTCGGAGAGGACCCCCTGGAAGAAGGCGGAAAAGACCTCCTTGAGCCGGGGGTCTTTCAAGGGCTCCAAGGCCCGGAGAAGAAGCTTTTCGTGGCCATGGAGGCCCATCAGCACGGCGGTTTTGCGGTCCAGGCGGACATCGATCATCCCGGAGGTGAGGATCGCCAGGGCCTTCCGGATGTTCTCGGGCAGGCCCTTGGGCCGGGTGGAATCCAGGACCATGCTCTTCTTGCCCGCGGAACGGGCGATCTTGACGGCCTCGAGTTCCAGGGTCATGGGCAGGAGGAGTTTCCCCGGGGCGCCGTATTCCGTAAGGATGACCAGGGCCATCTCCCCCCGTGTGGGGTCGGCGGTCTTCCCGTCCCTTCCCACCTTCCAGACCGTGCGCACCGCGTCCAGGAGCTGGCGGAAGCGGGTCCCCGCCTTGGGCGCTCCCTTGAGGACGGCGGCCTTCTTCACCATTTTTTCGAAGGCCCAGGAAGGGATGTCCGGCAGGGACCGGGCCTTTGCGGCGGGCTTGGCTTGAGGCCGGCAGGGCAAGCCGGCCCAGGCCAGGCAGAGGGGCAGGGCGGCGGCCAGGAACAGGGGGCGGGTCCGTTT
>CAYQBW010000483.1:0-3014 GCA_964415725.1 uncultured Planctomycetia bacterium | reverse complement strand
GCCCCGGCCACCCTGGTCTCCAGGCCCTTGAGCACGCCCCCGGGATGGCGGTAGGAGGTATCTCCCCGCCTCGCCTCGTAGACGATGGACCCGAAGACGGCGTTGAGCTGGTCCAGGTCCATTTCGTCGAGCAGGCCCTGGAAGAGAAGTTCCGTGAGCTGGATTTCGTAACCGTTGATCTTGGATGCCACTTTGCCCCGATCCAGGAGGCCTTCGCCGTCGATATACCCCGCTTCCCGGAGAACGTGGATCTTGGCCACGATGGAGGCCACCATGCGCCTGTGGGCCTTTTCCCCGTATTTCCTGCCCCTCTTCTCCGCCTGGAAGTGGGCGAAAGACCGTTCGTAGGCCTTCACCAGGTTGGGGCCCAGGCGGGAGTAGAGGTTGAGTATGGTGGAATAGGAAAGATTGAAATGGGAGCGGATGGGCTCCACCTTGCCCTGGATGATTCGCTTCAACGGAGCTTCGAAGAGGTCGTCCGTGTCCAGGATGGAAAAGACCATGCCCTCCTGGTCGATTCCCTGGCGCCCCGCCCGGCCCGTCATCTGGAGGTAATCCCTGGTCTTGAGGAAATCCACCGAGACCCCGTCGAACTTCCGGATCTGGTTGAAGGCCACCGTCCTGGCGGGCATGTTGACCCCCAGGGCGAAGGTCTCCGTGGTGAAGAGCATCTTGATGAGGCCGGAAGTGAAGAGCCTCTCCACGATCTCCTTGTGGATGGGAAGCATCCCGGCGTGGTGGAAGGCCATCCCCTTGAGGGCCCGGTCCCGGATGTAGCGCAGTTCCGGGTCTTTGCGCCAGTCGAGCTGGTAGAGGGCGCAGATCCGGTCGAAGAGTTCTTCCATCCTCTTTCTCTCCGACCCGCTCAGCAGCCTCCTGCGGGCGGCGTTTCTTTCGGCCTTGATCTCGCACTCCCTGCGGGAGAAGGAGAAGTAGAGGACCGGAAGGAGCTTTCTTTGCTGGATGTAGTCCAGAAGCTCCATGCTGGCCTGGTGGATCCCCCCCTGGGAGCGGCGGGGGGGGCGGCCCTTCTTCCGGTTCCCCAGGGCCTTCCTGCGTGCCGCCTGGAGCTTGGAGAGCTCGAAGACCCCGGCGGAGCGGTGGTAGAGCTTGTGGTGGAGGGGCACGGGCCGCTTGTCGCTGTGGATGATCTCCAGGTCCGCGGACCGGATGGAACGAATCCATTCCCCGAATTCACGGAGGTTGGCCACCGTGGCGGAGAGGCAGATGAACCGGATGTTCTCCGGGGAGAACATGAGGGATTCCTCCCAGACCGTTCCCCTCTCCGGGTCGTCCATGTAGTGGATCTCGTCGAAGATCACCCAGGCCACGTCCTCCACCCTCTTGGGGTCCTCGAAGAGGGTGTTCCTGTAGATCTCGGTGGTCATGATGAGCACCGGGGCGTTGGGCTGGAGGGTGACGTCACCGGTCATCAGTCCCACTTCCACCTCCGGGTCGTCCCGGAAGTCCCGGTATTTCTGGTTGCTCAAAGCCTTGATGGGGGCGGTGTAGATCACCTTCTTCCCCTCGCGGATGGCCTGGTGGATGGCGTACTCGGCCACCAGGGTCTTCCCCGCCCCCGTGGGGGCGGAGAGGAGGACCGATTTCCCCTCCTGGATGGCCTGGACGGCCTTTTCCTGGAAGTCATTGAGGACAAAGCCTTTGAATTGCATGGGCATTTGGGCCGCGAGCCTAGTGGAGAGAGGCCTTCACGGCAAGGAAGACCCGGCTTGCAGGGGCCTTCTTCCAAGGGGTAGGATTCCGGCCGCGACGGGAAAGTCCCATCGAAACGAAAACCCCCACAAGCGAGGCATACCCATGGACAAGGCAACGGATCCGGTCGGACTGGCCAGAATGGTAGAGAGGCGTCTCTCCCAGCTGAAGGTGACGGCCAAGCTCCTTTCCCACGAGATCGAACTCGCCTCGGGCGAAAAGACCCTTTCCCTGGATCGTGACCTGGCGGAGAGCATCCTGACCACTTTGGAGCTCTTCATCGAAGACGCCGAGTCGGCCCGCAAGGGCGCGGCGGGACCGATCCGCAAAGAGCCTGAGAAACCCCAGGTGACGCGCCTCAACTGACCGGGATTTTCACGGAAGATCCAGAGGCCAGCCCGAAGGGACGTTTCTTCCCGGGAAAGCCCTTTGGACGGCAGGCGGAGCAGGGAGGAACCCGTGGGCTCGAGGTCCTGGGATGGAGGGAAGGCCCCCCTGTGGGCCCTGGTCGTGCTGGGAGGCGCCGCCTTGGTCGTGGCGGGCCTGCATCTCCTGCGCCGGGCCGTCTCCCTTCGCCCGGAATACACGGTGATCCCCAAGGTCACCCGGATCGAGGCGGCTCCCCCTTGGCTCGGGCCCTTGGGCAAGGCCCACCTGGTTCGCCTGGTGGAAGGGGCTTTTCCCCGGTCCTTCCAGGTCTTCCAGGCCGCACCCCTGCGGGAGGCCCTTGAAAGGATCCACTCGGAAGGCCTGGCCGTGAGAACCTGGGCCGAAAGGGTTCTTCCTTCCCAGGTTCGGCTCGTCCTGGAGGTCCCCCGGCCGGTGGCGTTCTTCAGGGATTCCCGGGGGAAGGCCCACGTCCTGGATGCCTGGGGACGGCTCCTGCCTTTCCCCCTTTCCGGCATCAAGGTCTCCCTTCCCGAGTTGACGGGCCTTTCCCGGGAAGCGCGGGACCGGGAGGGAAAGGAGAGGAAGAAAGCCCTCCAGGCCGGCGGGGCCGTGGCCCGCCAGGTGGAGGAAAGCTTTCTTCCGGCCCTGGGAAAGGGCTTTCGTCTCAAGGCCGTGGACCTCTCCAACCTGGGCTACAGGTTGCTTGCCGATGGGGAAAGAGCCGAGATCCGCCTGGTTCTCCAGGCTCCCGACGGCCACCTGGTCACCCTGGAGTGGGACCGGTCTCCTTTCAGCCCCTACGGGAACATTCCCCTTTCCCAGAAGGTCCACGTGGCCCGCAGGATCCTTGCCAAGTATCCGGGGTTCCAGGGGGTTCTTGGGGCGGACCTCCGGTGGGAACTCCGGTGGGA
>CAYQBW010000482.1:0-3017 GCA_964415725.1 uncultured Planctomycetia bacterium | reverse complement strand
CCGGAGGACCTCCTTTTCCACCTCCTCCGCCTCCCGGGCGGTCCGGCTTCCCAAGAGCCGCAGGTCCTCCACCTTCCTGGCCGCTTCCAGGTAGGCCTCATACTCCTCCCGGGCCCGGTCGAGTCTCTTTTCGATCTCCGCCAGCTCCTTCCGGAGGCGGACCGCTGGAGGCGCGTCCTTTCCGGTCTTCAGTTTTCCCGTTCTCGTGTAAAAGGTCCGGTAGCGCCGCTCGATCTCCTTTTCCACCCCGCCGCCGGCGGCCAGGGAGACCTGGACCCCAAGGGCCCCGCGGATCGTGGAGACCAGGTCCGCCGCGAGTGGATCCAGCTCCAGCCCTCCCTGGGGGGCCCAGAGCACCTGGAAGAGCCCCATGTGCTCGCCCCTGGCAAGGCCCCGCCCCGGGGCGTTCCTGGAAAAGAGGCCCCGGATGAAGGCGTCGGCCTTCCGCCCTTCCATGAAGGGCCGGAACTCCCCCTCTTCCAGGCGTTCCAGCCGGGAGAAGGCGCCCTCCAGGAACTGCTTGGCCAGTCTGTAGGTCTCCCCGCCCTGGGAAAACTCCACCTCAACCCTTGGGGAAAGCTCCCTTCCCCAGGGCTTGACCGCCTCGATCTCCCTGCCCCGCACCCCGTGGAAATCGAAGACGGCCAGCCGGAGCGCCTCGAAGAGGGTGGACTTTCCCGTTCCATTCGGGCCGTATACAAGGTTCAGGCCCTCCGAAAAAGGTCCCAGGGAGACCTCTTCCAGGAAGCTCCGCCAGCCGGCAAGGGCGAGGCGCCGGAGGATCATCCCTCCCCCTCCCCGGCGGCTGCGTAGAGCTCGAGAAGGGCCAGGCGGGCGATCTCCCCCTCCCGGCCCGGGAGGCGGGCCCGCTCCAGGAGGCTTCGCGCCGCCTCCCGCAGGTGCCCCGCCGGAAGGCCCTCCACCCAGGCGTCGTCCCCGGGGGAGGGCTGGAGGTCCTGGGTCTCGAGCCGCCCGTAGAGGAACCGGGCCTCCAGGAGTTCGGCCGCCCGGTCCAGGAGGGCCTTGCCCTTGGGCGTGAGCAATCCCTCCAAGCGCACCTGGAGGAGGGTCTTTTCAGGGTTCTCCCACTCCTCCAGTTCCCGCACAAAGGCCTCCAGGTCGGAGTCGTCCCGGACGTTCCGCTCCAGGGTCGCCCAGGAGAGCACCCCCGTGGGGACCCGCCGGATCGAGGGCTCCGCCCCGGGGCCCTCGATCTCCACGACCAGGACGTTTCCGCTCTCCCTCTCGCCGAACCTGGTGGCCTCGTGGGTCCCCGAGTAGGCCGTCCGCACCGGGCCCTCCCGGGAGGGGTGGAGAAAGGTGGAATGCCAGTGGCCGAGAGCCAGGTAGTCCAGGCCGCTTCTTTCGGCGGCCTCCGGGGGAATGGGCCAGACCGGATCGTCCATGGGGAGGGCCGCCAGCGACCCGTGGGCCAGGCCGATCCGGACCTGGGCGGAGGTCTCTCCCGGGATCCAGGCCGTGGGATCCTCCGTGCCGAATTTCTCCCGGAGCGGGCAGGGGAAGAGCAGGGCCGGGCCCAGGTCGAGGGCCTCCTTTTTCTTCAGCACGTAAAGCCCCTTCTCCTCCCGCCAGGCCGGATGCTCCCAGACCGACCCGGGTCCCAGGGGATCGTGGTTTCCGGGAAGGAGATAGACCGGACGGCCCGCCCGGGCCAGGAGGTCCGCCGTCCTCTGGACCAGGACGCTTTCCACGCCGTTGTCCTCGAAGGTGTCCCCGGCGAGGAGGAGAAAATCCACTTCCTCCTCCCGGGCCAGGGAGACCACCCTCTCGGCCGCCTCGAGCCGGGCTTCCCGGACCCTCTCCCCCGCCTCCCCCACGTGGGAGGCCTTCATGCCCAGCTGCCAATCCGCCGTGTGCAGGAACTTCACCATGGAAGAAAAGAACTCCCCCGGATCCCGGGCTTTTCCTCGAAAGAAGTCATTCTTTCACGTCTCCACCCCTAGATCCACTTCTTGCGGCGGAAGTAGAAGAGCATGAGGCCCGCCACGGCGGCGAAGACCACCCAGACCGCCGGGTAGGCCCAGCGCCACTCCAGCTCCGGCATGTGCCGGAAGTTCATGCCGTAGACGCCGGAGATGAAGGTAAGGGGGATGAAGATCGTGGCCATGATGGTGAGGACCTTCATGATTTCGTTCATCCGGTTGCTCACGCTGGAGAGATACACGTCCAGAAGCCCCGAAACCATCTCCCGCAAGGTCTCCAGGGTTTCGATCACCCGGATGACGTGGTCGTAGAGGTCCCTGAGATAGGGGATGGTCGCCCTGTCGATCAGCTCGTGCTCCTCCCGGACCAGGGAGGCCAGCTCCTCGCGGAGGGGCCAGACCGATTTCCTGAGAAGGATCAGGCGCCGGCGCAGGCGGTGGAGATCCTTCACCACCTCCTGGCCCGGCCGGGCCACCACCCGGTCCTCCAGCTTCTCGATCTCCTCGTCGAAGCCCTCCAGGAGCTGGAAATACCCGTCCACCACCAGGTCCATCACGGCGTAGGCCAGGAAGTCCGCCCCGGACTTCCGGATCCGGTTCGCCCCCTCCTCGATCCTCTGCCTCAAGGGATCCAGGAGGGGACTCTTTCCGTCCTGGAAGGTGACCAGGAAGTTCCTCCCCAGCACCAGGCTCACCTGCTCCTGGAGGATCCCCTTTCCCGAGCGGAAACCCAGGATCTTCAGAACCAGGAAGATGTAACCCTCGAAGACCTCCGCCTTGGGCCTCTGGCCCGAGTTGAGGATGTCCTCCATGACCAGGGGATGGAGGCCCAGTCTCTCGCCGATCCGCTCCAGGGTTTCCCTGTCCTCCAGGCCGCGGACGTGGACCCAGGCGGCCCCGGGACCGCCTGCCGGGGGGAAGGCCTCGCCCGGTTCCCGGAGTTCGCGGGTCTCCACCCGCGCCTGGTCGTACTTCACGAGAAAGATCCTGGTCATGGTTTTTTCGCCTTTCCTCCCGGGAAGCCCGGGACCGCCGCCGGTGGAGGCTCCGGATTCTATCCTCCCTCCCTCTCCG
>CAYQBW010000481.1:0-3056 GCA_964415725.1 uncultured Planctomycetia bacterium | reverse complement strand
GGATCGCCCCGGTCTTCCCCATCGCCCGGGAGCTCAAGAAGGCCGGCAACAAGGTGATCTCCATCATCGGCTCCCGCACCAAGGATCTTCTCTTCTGGGAGGAGGAGATGCGGTCCGTGAGCGACGAACTCCTGGTCTCCACCGATGACGGGAGTTACGGCCACAAGGGTTTCGTCACGGACCTGCTCATGCAGGTCATCGAGAGGGACGGGGCCCCGGACCGGGTGGTGGCCATCGGGCCGGTGGTGATGATGCGGGCCGTTTCCAAGGTCACTACCCCCAGGGAGATTCCCTGCATCGTGAGCCTCAACTCCGTCATGGTGGACGGCACGGGCATGTGCGGCGGCTGCCGCGTGGCCGTGGGGGGCAAGGCCAAGTTCGTCTGCGTGGACGGCCCGGAATTCATGGCCGACCAGGTGGACTTCGAGGAGCTGATGCGCCGCCAGGGGATCTTCAAGCGCGAGGAGAACCTGGCCCTCTGGGAGCACAAGTGCAAGCTGGAGGACCAGATCTCCAGGATCAAGAAGGCCAAGAAGCGGGTGGAGATGCCCCGCCAGGATCCCAAGGCCCGGGCCCGGAACTTCGACGAGGTCGCCCTGGGGTATACCAAGGAGATGGCCGTGGCCGAGGCGCTGAGGTGCCTGCATTGCAAGAAGCCCCTTTGCGTGGAGGGCTGCCCCGTAGAGATCGACATCCCCGCCTTCATCGGATTCATCCAGGTGGGGGATTTCGACGCCGCCGTAAAGAAGATCAAGGAGAAGAACAGTCTTCCCGCGGTGTGCGGGCGGGTCTGCCCCCAGGAGACCCAGTGCGAGGAGCGATGCATCCTGGGGCGCAAGGGCGAGCCCGTGGCCATCGGGCGGCTGGAGCGGTTCGTGGCGGATTGGGAGGCCGCCCGGGGCAAGGCCGTGCCTCCCGTGATCAAGGAGAAGAAGGGCAAGAAAGTGGCCGTCATCGGCTCCGGTCCGGCGGGGCTCACCTGCGCGGGAGACCTGGCGCTGATGGGATACGACGTGACGGTCTTCGAGGCCCTTCACAAGCCGGGAGGCGTCCTGGTCTACGGGATTCCGGAATTCAGGCTTCCCAAGGCGATCGTGCAAAGGGAGTGCGACTACATCTCAGATCTCGGGGTGAAGTTCAAGACCAGCAAGGTCATCGGCCTGGTCCACACTCTCGATGATTTGCGCAAGCAAGGATTCGAGGCGTTCTTCATCGGCACCGGGGCGGGGCTTCCCTACTTCATGAACATCCCCGGCGAGGACCTGAACGGCGTCTACTCGGCCAACGAGTTCCTCACCAGGACCAACCTGATGAAGGCCTACCTTTTCCCCAAGTATGACACCCCTCTCCGGATCGGCCGGAAGGTGGCCGTCGTGGGGGGCGGGAACGTGGCCATGGACGCGGCCCGGTCCTCTCTCCGGCTCGGGGCCGACGAGGTCTCCATCGTGTACCGACGCTCCCGGGTGGAGATGCCGGCGAGGGAAGAGGAGATCGAGAACGCCGAGGAGGAGGGAGTCATCTTCCGGAACCTCTGCAGTCCCGTAGAGATCCTGGGCGACGAGAAAGGGTGGGTCCGGGGGTTGCGGCTCATCCGGATGGAACTGGGCGAGCCCGATTCTTCGGGGCGGCGCAGGCCCGTGCCCATCGAGGGGTCGGAGTTCGAGCTGGAGATGGACACGGTGATCATGGCCATCGGCCAGGGACCCAACCCCCTTCTCACCAAGCGGGTCCCCGGCCTGGAGTTGAACAGGCGGGGCAACATCGTGGCCGACGAGGAGACGGGAAAGACTTCCCTGGAGGGCGTCTTCGCCGGCGGGGACATCGTCACCGGCGCCGCCACGGTGATCCTCGCCATGGGAGCCGGCAAGAAAGCCGCCCGGGGCATCGACGAGTATCTCCGGACCGGCAAGTGGTAGGAGGTAGGGGCCGCCGGAGGCGCCGTCTTCGGCGCCGAACGTCGGCCCGGGATGGATCCGGGGATCCGGAAACATCCCCCCGTTATGGGGGAATCGCGGGACGACCGTCGGGGCGTCGCTGCGCTCCGCCCCTCGGGCGTCCCCTACATGCCCTGCCAGGCCTGTTTTTCCCTCTGGTGGATTTCCTCGGCCCAGGCTTCGAATCGTTCCATGAGCTTTCGTGTGGCCGGGCCGGGCCGGCCCGTCCCGACGGGTTTCCCATCCAGGGAGGTGATGGGGAGCACGTCCCTGGTGGTGGAGGTGAGAAAGACTTCGTCCGCCGAGAGCAATCGGTCCAGGGGAATCGTCTCTTCTCCCGCTTCCAGCCCGTCACCGGAGGCCCTTTCCAGGATCAGGGCCCGGGTGATGCCCGAGAGGATCCCCTCCACCAGGGGCGGGGTAAGGTATCGCCCCCTTTCCACGATGAAGATATTGGCCGTCGTCGCCTCCGTGACGTGGCCTTCCCGGTTGAGCAGGATCGCCTCCTGGGCCCCTCGCTCGACGGCCTCCTTCAGGGCCAGGATGTTGTTGAGATAATTGCCGCTCTTGATGGCCGGGTCCAGGGCCTCCCGGTCGTTGCGCCTCACCTGGGGCACCGCGGCGGCGATCCCCTCCCGGTAGGCCTCCGGCCCGGGCACGTGCAACTCCCGGAACATGAGGACCCAGGAAGGTCCTTCCTCCACCATGCGGAAATCGATGTTCGGAGGACCGTATCCACGGGAGACGATGATCCGAATGTAGGCGTCGGTGTAGCCCGTCCCATCCAGGCCCTTGCGGATCTCCCCGGCCATGCCCTGGAGATCGAAGGGCAGGGAGATGCCGATTCTTTCCGCCGAGGCCTGGAGCCTCCCGAAGTGCCTCTCCATCAGGAAGGGTACTCCTTCCCGGGTGCGGATCACCTCGTAGACCGAGTCCCCGAAAAGAAAGCCCCGGTCCAGGGCCGGGACGCGGGCCTCCTCCAGGGGAAGGAGGCTTCCATTCACGATGGCCAGGTCGGGCATGGGCGTCTCCTGGGGCTGGGAAAGCAAAAAGGGATAACCCCCCGCTCAGGTGAATGCCAGCTTCCGGGCCAGGAGGAGGGCGCCCCGGGCGGGGTCGGCT